>NZ_JBHVWF010000017.1:0-62899 GCF_042882365.1 Streptomyces sp. NPDC058221
GGCCACCTGGGGGTGGTGCGCCACCCCCCCCCCCCCCTGCCCCGGAACCGGGCCTCAGGAGCGTCGGCAGAGCCGATCCCGCTCTCCGCACCCTGCGTGATCTACGCGGGAGGTGGTGCGGGGAGCGGGACGGGAGGTCATGTACTGCGCCCGGCCCGGCGTCGTCAGACCGGGCTGATCGGTCCGCCCGCGTCAGCCGGCGCCGGGTGGATACCGGTCAGGGCAGGGTCCACTTCTGAGCCTTGGTGCCATTGCAGTCGTAGATCTGCACCTGGGCGCCTCCTTCGGCGGAGGCGCCCGGAATGTCGAGGCATTTGCCCGAACCCTCGTTGAGCAGCGCGCCGTTGGGCTGCGGAGTCCAGGCCTGAGCTCCGGAACTGTTGCAGTCGTAGATGCCGACAGGGGTTTTGTCGGCCGTGCCGGCGGCCTTGACGTCCAGGCATTTGCCGAGGACACGGAGCGTGTTGTCCGAGCCCACAGTCCACTGCTGTGCCTGGCTGTCGTTGCAGGTGTAGCTCTGCACCGGGTTGGAGTTGGTGGTGTCGGCCGCGCGGTCGTCCAGGCAGAGGGAGGGCGACAACCCGGAGACGATCGGCCCGGTCCTGCCGGGCTTGACGACCGACCAAACGAAGGTCGTGCTGCCCTTCGCCCCGGTCCCGTCGGCGGCGGTGACCGTGACCGTGCTCGTGCCCGCGGACGTGGCCTTGCCGGAGATCACCCCGGTGCCGGAGTCGATGGAGAGACCGGCCGGCAGCGCGGAGGCGCTGTAGGTGAGCTTCTGGCCGGAGGCCGAGTCGGAGGCGTGCATGGCGAGCGTCGCCGAGCTGCCCGCCAGGCTGCTCATCCCAGCTGGGTTGTCCACGGTGACGGAGTTGCCGGTCGATGTAGAGGTGACCTTCAGCGTGCCGTCGAGCTTGCTGCTCGCTGAGGAGTCACCCACGGAAATGCCGTGTTCTCCCTTGTCGGCTACCCATGTGTGGCCCTGGCTGTCCCAGTGGGACAGGTCGCGCATGGAGACGGGGAAGGTGACCTGCTTGCTCTCGCCGGGCTTCAGGTCCACCCGCTGGAAGCCCTTGAGCTGCTTGCCGGGCTCGCCGGCGGCGGGCGAGGTGACGTAGAGCTGAGCAACCTCCGCGCCCGTGCGACTGCCGGTGTTGGTGACGGTGGCCTTCACGGTGGAGTTGCCGTGTGCGTCCGGCCCGCTGATGCCCAGGCCGCTGTACCCGAACTCGGTGTAGGAAAGGCCGTAGCCGAACGGGAAGAGCGGTTCGATGCCCTTGCTCCGGTACCAGCGATACCCCATGGCCAGGCCCTCGCTGTACTGCACCTGGTCCTTCTGCCCCGGCCACTGAGCCGCAGTGTTGGCCGGTACGTCGTTCAGTGACTTGGGGAAGGACACCGGGAGCTTGCCGGACGGATTGACGTCGCCGAAGAGCAGCGAGGCGATCGCGGTGCCCTCGCTCTGTCCGGAGTACCAGCCTTCGAGGACTCCGGACACCTTGTCGAGCCACGGCATGGTGACGGCCGAGCCTGTGTTGAGCACGACGACGGTGTGCGGGTTGGCCGCGGCCACCTGTGCGATCAACTGGTTCTGGTTACCGGGAAGTTCGATGTCCTTGAGGTCCGAGCCCTCTGAGGTGTCGGTCTTCGCGAAGACCACCGCGACGGAGGACTTCTTGGCCAGCGAGACCGCCTCGCTGATCGCGCTGTCGCTGTAGTCGGCCGGTGTCCAGGACAGGCTGAGCCGGCTGTCCTGGGACTTGTTGTAGTAGTCGACCTCGATCGGGACGGACTGCCCGGCGGTGAGGTTGACACTGGCGGAGCGGGTCGTCTCGGCCTGGTCGCCCCACTGGTCGATCAGCTTCTTGCCGTCCAGAACCAGCCGACTGCCGTCGTCGCTGTTGGTGGCGAATGTGTAGACACCGGTTGCCGGTGCCTTCAGCGTGCCGGTCCACTTCGCCGACCAGTTACTGGAGTTGACGCCATCGCCCGGGCTGGCGCCGTCCCAGTTGTAGTCCAGGCTGGTGGTGTTCTTGGTGAGCACCGGCGAGCCGGACAGATCCGTGTTGTTGTAGAACTGTCCGGTCAGGCCGTTACCGCTGCCGGAGGCCGGCTTGAGTGCTTCCGCCGGTATGCCGGCCAGCGTCGATTTGGCCGTGGACCCCTGTGCGTACTGAACGTCCACATCCGAACCCGCCCGTGCGGCGATGCCCTGCTGAGGGCTGACCACGGAGTCGGCGTGCACGGAGGCACTGCCACCGCCGGAATTCTGCCAACTTCCCAGGACCGCGACCGACGACCCCTTGGTGGCGCTGAGCGGAAGGACACCGTCGTTCTTCAGCAGGACCGTGCCCTTCTCGGCGACCTGCGTGCCCGTGCTGACGTGCTCCGCCGTGCTCACGTGTGCGCCGGTCGATCCGGAGGGGGCCTTGTCGAACACGCCGAAGGTGAACATCTCCGTGAGGATGCGTCCCACCATCGAATCCAGCGTCGACTGCTTGACCGTGCCATCGGCCAAGGCGTTCTTCAGCGGGTCGCCGAAGTAGTTCCGGTTGCCCATCTCCATGTCCATGCCGGCGTTGGCCGACCCCGCGGCCGCGTGGGTGGCACCCCAGTCAGCGGTGACGAAGCCCTGGAACTCGAACTGGTCGCGCAGGACGGTGGAGAGCAGGTTCTTGTTCTGGCACGCGTAGTCGCCGTTGACCGTGCTGTAGGAGCACATCACGGACGATGGTGCACCCTTTTGCACCGCAGTTTCGAAGGCCGGCAGGTAGAGCTCCTGCAGCGTCCGCTCGTCGATGGTGACGGCGTCGCTCGGACTGTTGCGGTAGGTCTCCTGGTTGTACACCGCCAGGTGCTTGAGCTGAGCCATCACGCCCTGGCCCTGTACGCCGTGGATGACCGACGTGCCCATCGCTCCGGCCAGATGCGGGTCCTCACCCATCGTCTCGAAGGCTCGCCCGAAGCGGGGATCGCGGACCAGGTTCACTGTTGGTCCGAGGTCGACCTCCGACCCCTTGCCCGCCTGCTCGGCACCGACCACCGCTCCGTACTCCTTGGCGGCGTCGGTGTCCCAGGTGGCGGCCGCGCTGACAGCGGACGGCAGTTGCGTCACCCCGGTGAGCTTCTGGCCCACTCCGGACGGCCCGTCCTCCAGATCCAGTTCGGGAACGCACAGCTCGGGAATGGCCCGAACCACTCCGGCATACGTATTGCTGCCGGTCCCGGCGATCATGGACAGCTTCTGATCCTGGGACATCGCGCCGAGCAGCTGCGACACGCGGTCGGCGACCGGCGCGCCCGAACCGACCCAGGGACACCCCGCGCTCGCAGCGACGGCCGACGGTGCGGTGTCCGTCTGGCCGGCGAGTCCGACCATCAACAGAGTGCCGCCGACAGCGGCACTCAACCAACGGTTCCTTAACATGAGGTTTCTCCGTTCAACGCACTGATGACGTGGCCGTCCGCAGGTCAGGACGGCTGGCGGGCGGGAATGCCGTTGCGGTCACGGCGTGATGGTGATGAGAGCCTGATCGGTCGGCCCCCGCTGCCTTGCCTGAGGCGATCGTGGACCCGGTCGTCGGGGGAGCCGGCCGAGCCCGGCCGTACTGGCCCGCTGCATGAAGATGCTCTTCACTCAGAGAACGGGCGTTGCACAGTGTGCAGTTGTGTCTCTTTTAAGGTCAAGGTGGAAGACAAAGAAACAGTTTTCAACATTCACCGGTCTGGCGGCCAGCCGCAGGTAGGGGTGCATTTCGCGGGCCGTGTTCATCGATGTGAACCGTGGTGCCGGATTTGAGCCACCCGAGATCGATGTCATCGCCTCGTCCGGCAGGGTTGACCGCCGAGTTGGCCGGGCCTACCGTCACGTCCTGCGGTGTTCATGCTGTAGATAATTGTTCATCTACATGAACCTACTGGGTCGGGCTCAGATGCTTCCGTCTTGTGTGTAAGGCAGGCGCCACCCGGGAGCCCCACACCTTCCACGGAGGCACGTCATGAACGAACTTCCAAGTCGACGACTCGTATTGGGAACCATGGTGGGCGGAGCTCTTGCCGCGTTCGCCTCGGGCGGTGTGTCGGCCGCGTTGGAGAGCTACAGCCCACCCGTCCGGCGAGTCCGGCTCGGCCTCAACTCCGGATGGCTCTTCCACAAGGGTGACGTCGCCGGAGCCGAAGGTCCCGGCTTCGATGACAGCACTTGGGACTCCATGAGCGTCCCGCACACGTGGAACGCGCTGGACGGTGCCGACGGTGGCAGTTACTACCGGGGCGTCGGCTGGTACCGCAAACGCGTCACGGTTCCGGAGACGCTCTCGGGAATGATGCTCTTCCTCCAGTTCGCCGGGGTCAACCAGGTCGCGGACGTCTGGGTCGACGGAGTCCACCTCGGTTCGCACCGAGGCGGCTACTCACGCTTCCGGTTCGGCGTCACGGACGCCTTCAGGCCGGGGAAGAGCGGTGTTCTGGCGGTCAGGGTGACGAACGCGCCGAACGCCGGCATCGCACCGCTGGGCGCGGACTACACCTTCCAGGGGGGCATCTACCGCAACGTCAGCCTGCACGCGATCGACAGACTTGCGGTGCGGATGCTCGACTACTCGGGGCCCGGCGTCTATCTGCGCCAGCGCAGTGTCACGGATTCCTCGGCGACGGTCGATGTGAAGGCGACCCTGTTCAACAACAACACCACCAGCCGCTCCGTGGTGGTGCGTGCCGTTGTCACCCATGCCAACGGCACGGTCGTGGCCGACCACAGCACCGCGCCTCAGACACTCAAGGCCAATAGCGGCACGGACATCGTGCAGACGCTCACGATCGCCGATCCGCGCCGGTGGAACGGCTTGGCCGACCCGTATCTGTACAGCGCCCACGTCGAGATCCGGGACGCCGACGCCGACACCGTCACGGACGTGGTCACCGAGCCGCTCGGCCTGCGGAGTTTCAGCCTCGACGCCACCAATGGCTTCAAGCTCAACGGCAGCCACCTGAACCTCCACGGAGTCAACCTGCACCAGGACCGTGCGGGCGATGGCTGGGCCGTCACCGATGCCGACCACGAGCAGGACTTCGCCCTCATCAAGGAGATCGGTGCCACCGCGGTGCGGATGGCGCACTACCAGCACGACCAGAAGGACTACGACCTCGCGGACGCCACGGGTGTGGTGGTGTGGGCGGAGATACCCCTGGTGGACGCCATCACGGACTCGGCCGCGTTCACGGCGAGCACCCAGACCCAGTTGCGTGAACTGATCCGGCAGAACTACAACCATCCGTCGATCGTCTTCTGGGGGATCGGGAACGAGCAGCGCAGTGACAACACCCCCACCAACAAGCTGCTGACCCAACTCGCCGCGCTCGTCGAAAGTGAGGACGCGGAGCGCATCAGCACCTACGCGAACAACCTCGGCAACGACGCCGGGGTGGCCGGCCATGCGGAGACCACGGCGTACAACAAGTACTTCGGCTGGTACGGAGGTTCGTACAACGACTTGGGCGGCTGGGCCGACAGCCTGCACAAGGACGAGCCGGAACGCACCTTCGCCGTCTCCGAGTTCGGCGCGGGGGCCAATCCCGCCCAACACGCGCTCAACCCTTCAGTGCCCAGTTCAGGAGGCTCCTTCCACCCGGAGGAGTATCAGGCGCTGTTGCACGAGGCGTCCTGGAAGCAGCTCGCCGACCGGCCTTTCGTCTGGGGCTCCTTCGTCTGGAACATGTTCGACTTCGCCTCCGACGGGCGTAACGAGGGCGAGCAGCCCGGAATCAACGACAAGGGACTGGTGACCCGCGATCGGATGACCCGCAAGGACGCCTTCTACTGGTACAAGGCCAACTGGTCCACCGCGCCGACCCTATATATCACCAGCCGTCGCTGGACCTCGCGCACCGAGGCCGCGACCGAGCTGAAGGTCTACTCCAACGCGTCGGAGGTCACCGCCGCGCTCAACGGCACGTCGCTGGGCAAGCGGAACAGCGCCGATCACATCTTCAAGTGGACCGATGTGACGCTGAGGCCGGGATCCAACACCGTCACCGTGACGGCCTCCGTCGACGGCGTGCCGCAGACCGACACCGTTACCTGGAACCTGGAGCCCGGTGTGTCATCCGGTGGCTGAAAACCCCGACTCGGCCCCGTAGGGTCTGAAGGAGATCTGAAGCCGGCATGAGTCAGCCCATCACCGTCACCCATACGCTCGGCGAACGCATCCTGGTCACCTCCGGCGGCGTCGAGCTGTTGACCTACGTCTACGCGCCGGACCCCGATCCTTTCGAAGCCCGTAAGCCCTATGTCCATCCGCTGCGCACGCTGGCGGGCGGTCTCGTCTCCGGCTACCGGCCCAACGACCACCGCTGGCACAAGGGCCTTCAGATGGCCGCCAGCCAGCTCTCCGGTCAGAACTTCTGGGGCGGCGACTCCTACCTGGGGCCCGAAAAGGGCTACAGGCGGGTCGACGACCGGGTCGGGTCCATGCGGCACGACGGCTTCAGTGACTTCGAGGTCACCGAGGACCGGCTGCGCTTCGTGGAGCGGCTGACCTGGTTGGAATTCGGAGGCCAGGAGTGGGCCGCGGAACGTCGCACCATCGAGTTGCACTCGGTGGAACCGGCGGAGGGTACCTGGGCGCTGGACTGGTCCCTGCACCTGATCAACGTGCGTGACGAACCTCTGCGCTTCGGCTCGCCGACCACGGCCGGCCGTGAGCTGGCCGGTTATACAGGTCTCAACTGGCGCGGCCCGCGCGACTTCACGGATGGCAACGTGTTCGGTCCGGGCTCCATGGGGGGAGAGGGGCAGGCAGGCGCCGCACAGCTGATGGGCGCCCCGGCTTCGGAGGTCTCCTGGATCGCGTTCACTGCCGAGCGCGACCATGACGACGCACATTCCACCGTGCTCTTCTGCCATGCCCCGGAGAACGCCGAGTCGATCCATGCCTCGCACTGGTTCGTGCGTTCGGAGCCGTTCCCCTCAGTGGCGCTTTCCTGGGCGTTCTTCGAGGAGTTCGAGCTGCCTCCGGGGGAGAGCTTCGGCTACCGCTACCGGGTTTTGGTCGCGGACGGCGCCTGGGATCGCGACCGTGCCGAGGCCTACCTCGGTACCCACCAGTGGTGAGCGCCGACGGCCCGTCCGGTGCAGCAGCAGTGTCCAAGTGACGCTGTGCGCCGCCCAGTTGGGCTGATTAACAAGCTCAGTTGGAATTCTGTTCATTTTTGTGCGGACCGTTGACGCCTAATCCAACAGGTCTACACACTGTGCCGCACTGCCCCCACGGAAGGAGCTCGCCGTGTATGAGAGCAAGTTCAGAAGTCCGCGTCTCTTAGCCATGTACGTGCTCGCGGTCGCCCTGGCCGCCGTTTTCCTTCCCGCAGCTCCCGCCCGCGCGGCCGCGGCCACCACATGGACGGTCACAGGCCCCTCCGCCGACGCGCCGGTCTCCGCGCAGGTCAGCCTTGACGGCGACGATGGAGCGTTGCGGTTCTCGGCGTCCCGCCAGGGAACAGCCGTACTCGACCCTGCCCCGATCGGGGTCGAGACCACCGCCGCCGACTTGACGAAGGGCCTGACCTTCACCGGGCGCACGGACCGGACGGTCACCGAGTCCTACACCATGACGACCGGGAAGAAGCGCTCGCGGCAGACGGACTACACCGAGACGGCCTTGTCCTTCACCGGCTCCGGAGGCGCACGACTGGATGTCCTGGTGCGGGTGTCGAGCACCGGCGTCGCGTACCGGTACGTCCTGCCCGGCTCGGGGAGCGTGACGGTCGAGCGGGAGGCATCGTCCTGGGAGGTGCCGACGTCGTCCAACGCCTGGCTGGTCCCGGCAGGCCGTGAGGATCAGGGGCAGTGGTTCCGTACGACTGCGGGCGGAGCCCCGGCGAATGACTACGCCGTCCCCGCACTGTTCCAGGTCGGTTCGACGTACGCGCTGCTGGCCGAGACGGCCATCGACGGCCGTTACGCCGGCAGCCGGCTGACACACCAGGAAGGGTCCGGGAACTACGGCACCTCGATCACGGATGCTCCCGTCACCGCGACGCTTCCGCTGGCCACACCCTGGCGCACCGCAGCCGTCGGCGACCTGGAGACCGTCACCGAATCGACGATCGTCGACGACCTCGCCCAGCCGTCCAAGGTGAGCGACACGTCCTGGATCAAGCCGGGTGCGTCGGCCTGGTCCTGGCTGACCGAGCACTCGAGCCCCTCGGATCCCGCTCGCCAGCGCAAGTACATCGACTTCGCACAGCACCAAGGCTGGGACTATGTCCTGGTCGACGAGGGCTGGCAGTCGAGCTGGATGCCGGACCTCGTGAAGTACGCCGAGGCACGAGGCGTCAAGGTGATCGTCTGGTTCAATTCCGCCGACCTGCAGACGGCCGAGCAGCGCGACAAGTGGCTTCCCCTCGTCAAGAGCTGGGGAGTAGCCGGAACGAAGATCGACTTCAGCTACGAGTACACCCAGCCCACCCTCAAGTGGTACGACGCCGTGCTCGCCCAGACCGCCGAGCTCAAGTTGTTGGTCAACTTCCACGGCTCCGGCACCCCGCGAGGAATGCAGCGCACCTGGCCGCACGTCATGTCGGGCGAAGCGGTCTATGGCGCGGAACAGCAGCGCAACCGCGCGTCCTACAACACCCTGCTCCCCTTCACCCGCAACGCCATCTCCAGCATGGACTTCACGCCCGTCGTCTTCAGCATGAACAACCGGGACACCACTGATGCCCACGAACTGGCGACCGCGGTGGTCTTTGAATCGGGCTGGCAGCACTACGCGGACAACCCCGAGAGCTACCGGTCCCGGCCCGAGGCGCTGCGCATCCTCGACCAGCTCCCGACGACGTGGGACGAGACGCACCTGCTCGCCGGCGCACCTGGTGAGGAGGCGTACATGGCCCGCCGGGCGGGCGGGAAATGGTACGTCGGAGGCATATCGGCCCTCGCCGCGAAGACGTTCCAGTCGCCCCTGACCTTCCTCGGCGACGGCCAGTGGCTGCTGGAGACGGTCCGCGACAGCTCAGGACCCCTGCTTCGGGAGACCCGGGTGGTCTCCAGCGGAGACGCGCTTTCGGTGCCGATGGCGCGCAACGGCGGCTTCGCCTCTGTCCTGTGTCCCTATACGGAGGGGATGACAACCTGCGGTTCCTCCGACACCGACGGCGTACTCAAGGGCCACGAATCCGGCCTGTGCGTCGATGTACCCAACAGCACGCAGACCAACGGCACCGACGTCGGGCTCGCGGACTGCAACGGCGACAGCAATCAGCTCTGGACGCAGAACCCGGCCGGACAGCTCCGTGTGTTCCCGGGCACATGCCTGGACGTCGACGGCGGAGTGACCACCGACGGTACAGCGGTCCAGATCTGGGACTGCAACAACAGCGGCGCCCAGAAGTGGACCGTGAAAGACGACGGCTCCGTGCTCAACCCCGCCTCGGGCAAGTGCCTGGAGGCGCGTGACCACGGCACGGGTGCCGGCACCGGGCTGGCGATCCGTGGCTGCGACGGCGGAGCCCAGCAGAAGTGGGCGCGCGGCGCCGCGGCCGGAGCCATAAAGGGGCAGGAGTCCGGTCGCTGCCTGGATGTGCCCAACAGTGCGACGGACAACGGAACCCGCCCGGCGTTGTGGGACTGCAACAGCGGGGCCAACCAGACCTGGACGTCCACGGCCTCCAACCAGCTCCGGGTCTACCCCACCGAGTGCCTGGACGTCCGTGACGGAGCGAGCGCCGACGGAAGCGCCGTCGTCATCACGGACTGCGACAACGCGACGAGTCAGAGCTGGCGTGTCATGTCCAGCGGCTCGATCGTCAACGTGGCGTCCGGCAAGTGCCTGGACGCGTACGACCGAGGCACGGCCAACGGCACGCAGGCGATCATCTGGCCGTGCAGCGGGGCCGCCAACCAGAAGTGGAACCGCGGCTGACCTCTCCTGTCACCACCTGGAACAGGACGGCGCACCGACCGGCACCCCTTCCCGGGGTGTGCAGGGGCACCTGTGGGATGCGCGCAGCCGTTGCCGCGCTCCGGTCAACCAAACAGTCAGGCCCGCGAGTAGGCCGGAAACGGCACGACTCGCTTCCCCCCACGGAGGTTCAGGACACCATGACCATCTCACGACGTCAGTTCGGTCTCGGAGCGGCGGCAGTGGTTCTCGGTGTGCCGCTGATCGACCGGATCAGCAAGGGCAGCGCAGACGCCGCCGAGCCGGCGGCCGCTGCGACCGTCACGACGTATCCCACCCCTTCCTACTTCAACGAGAGTGCCTCCTATTCGCTGAAGGTGGAGTCGGACGAGATCGACGTCGTCAAGAACTTCGGCTACTCCTGGGCGCGGTTCTCGTACTCAGGCACGGCTGAGTTCACCGTAACCGCGAAGGAGGACATTGATTCGTATGACATAAGCCCTCACAGCTACGGGGTCAAGGCAACCGTGAATGGCAGGGAGCTCACCTTCTCGCTTTCCCAGGAAGAGTCACGGTACCTGGTCATCAAGATCAATGATCTGGAGAACCTCGCCATCTCGGCCGACCCGTTGGAAACAGGGAGGCCGTCGCCGAACGGTCGCGATGTGAAGAGCATCAACGACTACTCGGGCGTCGACAACACGGGCGGCAAGCTGATGACCTCGATCATCCAGGATGCCGTTGACGACGCGAGCGCCCGCGACGGCGGCGGCACGGTCTACTTCCCGAACGGCGTGTACAAGTTCTCCCAGATCGAGCTCAAGAGCGATGTCACGCTGTATCTGGCGGCCGGTGCCGTGCTCCGCGGATCGGAGAAGCTGAGTGACTACGACTGGTCCGGTGACCACTTTCGCGCAGCGAACATCCGTATCAATGGAGCGTCCAATGTCGCCATCACGGGAAGGGGGATCATCGATTCCAACGGGAGTGCTCTGACATCAGGAGACAGCGGGTCGAATCGCGAGAACATCGTCTCGTCGTACAAGGGTTCCAGCGGGACGAAGCCGGATGGGCTGACGTTCGAAGGGATCACGCTGAGGGATGGGACGACCTGGAACTTCAATCTCCAGAGCTCGATCAACGTGCAGATCCATCACGTCAAGATATTCAACAACGACACCTGGATCCATGGGGACGGATTCGATCTCGTCACGACATCACATGCGGTGGTCGACCAGTGCTTCGCCTACACCGGGGACGATGCGTTCTGCGCAAAGGGATCGGCCGACGACACGATGACGGACGTCGTGTTCCAGAACTCGGTCGCCTTCACCAGGTCTGCAGGCGTCAAAGTGGGAATGCAGGGAGCCTCCGACATAAATGACATCTGGTTCAGGAACATCGACGTGATCCAGGGATACCGGGGCGTGAGCGTTGACCACGATCAGGGGTCCGGTACCTGGTCGGACCTTCATTTCATCGACATTCGGACCCAGAAGATCTATGACAACGGGACCCAGGGGCAATTCAGGACCTCCCCGATCCTCATCTGGACCGAGGAAAAGGACGGGGTGGGTCCCGTCAGCAAGGTGGAACTGACTCGCTGCACCTTCGAGGACATAGAGGGCTTCCACTCGATCATTCAGGGACATGACGATTCGAGCAAGGTCACTGACGTGACCATCACGGATCTGAGGGTGAACGGCACATTGATCGAGAAGGCTTCTGATGCCTTGATCGACATCAAGGATCACACATCCGACATCGAATTCGTCACCTCCTGACGAAGTATAGGAGCCGTATATGTTGCAGGAACGGCACTTCAAACGGCGCTTCACGGCTGCGGCCGCCGCACTGACGCTTACCGCCGGCGGTCTGGCGGGCGCGGCCGCGGTGACCTCGGCCGCCGCTGTCGGTGTGCAGATCGCCGCCGTAGCCGCCGCGCCGGAGGCTTCCGCGGTGGAGAACGGCCTGGCCCGGACTCCGCAGATGGGTTTCAATAACTGGAACACCACGGGCTGCGGATCGCAGTTCAACGAGGCGATGGTCAAGGGAATCGCCGACCTCTTCGTATCCGAGGGCCTCAAGTCCGCCGGTTACACCTACGTCAACCTCGATGACTGCTGGGCACTGCCCTCGCGGAACGCGGACGGCGATCTCGTCGCCGACCCGGTGCGCTTCCCCAACGGCATCAAGGCCGTCGCGGACTATGTGCACTCCAAGGGGCTCAAATTCGGCCTCTACTCCAGCGCGGGCACCAAGACCTGCGCCGACAACGGATTCCCCGGCGCCCTCGGGCACGAGAAGCAGGACGCCAACCTGTGGGCCTCCTGGGGTGTGGACTACCTGAAGTACGACAACTGCAACAACACCGGCGCCGACGCCGAGACCAGGTACAAGACGATGGGTGACGCGCTCAAGGCCACCGGACGGCCGATCCTCTACGGCATCTGCGAATGGGGCTCCAACTCGCCCTGGAACTGGGCGCCGGCCATCGGCAACTCCTGGCGGAGCACCGGCGACATCAACGACACCTGGTCCAAGATGATCGAGATCGCCCACAAGAACCAGCCTCGCGCGCAGTACGCCAAACCTGGTGCGTGGAACGACCCCGACATGCTGGAAGTCGGCAACGGCGGTATGAGTGACACCGAATACCGCACGCACTTCAGCCTCTGGGCGCAGATGGCCGCCCCCCTGCTCATCGGCAGCGACATCCGCACCGCGAGCCCCGCGACGCTGACCATCCTGAAGAACTCCGACGTCATCGCCGTCGACCAGGACTCCCTGGGCAAGCAGGGCACGGTCGTCTCCTCCTCGGGGGGACAGGTGGTGATGTCCAAGGAGTTGGCCAACGGCGACCGTTCGGTCACCCTCACCAACGAGAACGGTTCCGCCGCCACGGTCAGCACCACGGCCGACGCCGTCGGGCTGCCCAACGCGTCCTCGTACAGGCTCACCAATCTGTGGTCCAAGGCGGTGTCGTCGACGAGTGGCACGATCAGCGCGTCGGTGCCCGCGCACGGGACGGTGATGTACCGGGTGTCGGACGGCACCGGCAGCAGCACAGGTACGACCCATCCGCTGGTCAGTGCCTCATCCCAGCGCTGCCTGGACGCGCAGGGCGGCAGTACGGAGCCCGGCACCAAGATCGGGATCTGGGACTGCCACGGCAAGGCCAACCAGGCCGTCACGCTCACAGCCGCAGGTGAACTGCGGCTGTACGACGGTTCGATGTGCCTCGACGCCTACGACAAGCAGACCGACCCGGGCACCGCGGTGCAACTGTGGACCTGTAACGGGGGAGTCAACCAGCAATGGAAGCTCAACCCCAACGGGACGGTCACCGGCAACCAGTCCGGACTGTGCCTGGATGTCACGGACGGCGACGAACCCGGAGGCAATGTGAACGGCACCGCGCTGGAGCTGTGGAACTGCAACGGGGGAGCGAATCAGCAGTGGAGCCTCGGCTGATCGCTTCTGATCCGGCCGGCATCGGGCCCGTCGAGCTGCCACACGCATGGGAGAGACGATGAAGCACGAACAGATCAAACGCAGGACCCTGCTCGCTTCGGCCGCCGGCGTTCTTGCCGCAGGCACCATTACCGCCCTTCCGCACCGCGCCCTCGCAGCCGCTGGTGAACCGGAACAACTCGGCGACTACGCCGAACACAGCGCCGCAGGCAGCCGGAGTGTCACGGTCACGAGCGCGAGCGGGCAGCGACTCCGGCTCACCGCGTACGGAGACCAGATAGTCAGGGTGAGCGCGGCCCGCTACCAGGAGGACTTCTTCTCCGACACCCGTTACGAGATGGTGCGGCCGGAGGCCCACAGCGATCTGGGCGGCAGCCTTAAGGTCACGGAGACCAACGACACCCTGGAGTTGCGCACCGCCGCGGCTGACGGCCTGCGCATCGTTGTGCACAAGAAGCCGCTGCGGCTGGAGTTCTACTCCCTGGGCACCGATGCCTTGCTTGCGAAGGAGGACGCCACACACGGCATATCCTGGGGCGGCGCGAACAGCACCATCGTCACGCAGACATTCGTCCCGCCGACCTCCGGTGAACGCTTCCTGAAGGGCGGACACGGCGTACTCGGCCGCACACCGCGTCTGGACCGTACCGGTGACAAGGTCTCCCACAACTACGCCGACGCGGCCGCCGCCGCCGACAACCCCAACGACCAGGCGCCGGCCATCGTGCCGTTCTACCTGTCCAACAAGGGATACGGCGTCTTCTTCAACACCACCTTCGACACCACCTTCAACTTCGGCGGCGCGAACGGGTACGGATTCTTCGCCGACGGGCACGACTCCGGCGGCGTGGACCCCCAGCTGGACTACTTCCTGATCAACGGTCCAAAGTTCGGGCAACTGCTCGATCGCTACACGGAGTTGACCGGACGGCCGCGACTTCCCCAGCGGTCCGTCTTCGGGCTTCAGCTCTCTGACAAGAACTTCTCGAACGTGAGCGACCAGAACTGGTGGCGAGAGAAGATCACCCAGCACCGCGCCGCGGGGCTGCCCTTCGACCACCAGGTCAACGACAACCGCTGGCGCGAGGGTTCGGGCTCCTGGTCCGGGTCGTGGTTCGAGTTCAGTCACGATCGCTGGCCCGACCCCGCCGGGTACCAGAAGTGGGCCGCCACCAACGGCGTCACCGTGACCCTGGACTACAACCGCAACAACACCAACGAGATGGCGGGATGGAAGGGCGGCCCGCCGCCCGGCTACAGCCTCCCGGCGGACGACCTCAAGAACGTGAAGGAGAACAACGCCGTCCCCGACTGGAGCAATCCCGACACACGCGCCTGGGTATGGAAGGTCTTCTGGGACAAGGCCCTCAATCCCGAGCTCAACTATCCCGGCGACGCACTGTGGATCGACGAGGTCGACGATCTCGGAGGGATCCCGTACACGGCGAAGATGGCGGACGGCCGCAGGTGGGCCGAAGCGCGAAACGCCTACTTCCTGAACGTGCACAAGGCGGTCGGTGAGGAGGGCTGGGACCCCGAAGGGAACGGGCACATCGGGGCGGCCAAGCGCCCGTGGACCTGGAGCCGCGGTGCCACCGCGGGTCAGCAGCGCTTCGGGCACTACTGGTCGGGTGACATCAGCTCGACCTACGACGAGATGCGGAACCAGATCCGGGGCATGCAGACGGCCGGTCTCGGCGGCTTCCCGTTCGCCAACATCGACGGCGGCGGCTTCGGCGACGGCAATCTGATCTCCGACGCCTTCTACCGCAACTGGCCCGCGGGCTGGTCCAGCCTCGCACCGATCTGGCGCCCTCACGGGACGGCCTCGACCAAAGACCGGGGGAAGCTGGCATCGCGCTGGCCGCTCGACCAAAGCGCCCAAGCGCGGGCGGACTTCATGAAGTACGGTCAGCTCCGGTACAGCCTCATGCCGTACATCTACACGCTCGCCCACCAGGCCAACGCCACCGGCATGCCCATGGCGAGGGCCATGGTGATCGACTACCAGGACCGGCCGCAGTCCTACACCCACGACCTCCAGTACATGTGGGGACCTTCGCTTCTCGTTGCCCCGGTCACCTCCGACGGGGGGAGCGTCCAGCAGATCTGGCTGCCGGCCGGAACCACCTGGTACAACTTCTGGGCGGACATCAAGCACACCGGATCCGACACCGCGGACTTCCCGTACACCACGCGTACCGGCGAAACACCGCTGTTCGTCAAGGCGGGGGCGATCCTGCCCAAGTACCCGTACGCGCAGAGCACCGCCTACATGGCCAGGGGCCAGCTCGAACTGGACGTGTACGCGGGGGCCGACGGAGTCTTCGAGGTCGTCGAGGACGACGGGCTGACCGAGGCATACCGGAACAGCGAGAAGACGAGCGTCACCCGTCTCACCCACACCAACGCCTCCAAGCGTGTCGTCATCGCCCATCCGAAGGGGACGTACGATGGCGCACCCGGCAAAAGGCGCTATGTGGTCCGCATGCACGGCCTGGACGCGCCCGTGGGAATGCGGGTGAACGGGGGTGGCACTCTGCCCGCCTTCACCAGTGAGGCCGCAGCTCTGCTCAGCGAGAACGGGTCCGGCAGTGTCTGGGACGCGAAGACGAAGATCCTGAGTGTCATCACACCGGAGATCTCCGTGGTGAAGGACGGCGGGAACGCCGCCACCGTCGAACCCAGCGGCGGCTCCTTCCCGGCCGTCGGCGGCGCCACGGTCTACCAGGCCGAAAACGCACGGCTCGACAGCACCTTCGCCATCGACACGAGCCACCCCGGCTACACCGGCACCGGGTTCGCCGACTTCAACGGCACGTCCGCAGGCTCCACCATCGCGTGGACGGTCTCCGTGGCGACGGCGGGCACGAAGCAACTTTTCGTCCGCTATGCCAACGGAAGCGACAAGGACCGCCCCCTGGTGCTCGACGTCAACGGCAAGAAGGCCGGCACCCTGGCCATGCAGCCGACCGGCAGCTGGGACACCTGGGCGACAGTTTCCGTCACGGCGGACCTCCCGAAGGGGGACGACATCACCGTTCGAGCCGTCCTCTCGCTGTCGCAAGGCGCCAACATCGACAGCCTGATCCTGCGGTAGCAAGGCCGCGCCGTCAGGCGTGCCGCCGCCCGCACCGCAGCTGTCGTTCACGGTCCATCGTCTCGACGGCCACGGTGCGGGCCGGTTCGCTCGACCCCCACACCCTCCACGGCCATGAGGTACGCCATGCGCGCACGCATCCTGATGTCCTTTCGGCGCCTGTCCGCGGGCGCAGTCGCGCTCCTCGCCGCCGCAGCCATGGTGCTGGTGGCGGCACCGGCCGCGGACGCCGGCTCGACCAGCACGTTCACACCCGGGAAGGCCTGGACCGACGACTCGGGCCGCACTCTTCAGATGCACGGCCTCGGCATCGTCGAAGTCGGTTCCGTCTGGTACGCCTTCGGCGAGAACAAGACCGGCGAGGACTCGGCGGACACGAGCTTCCAGTCCATCGACTGCTACCGGTCCACCGATCTGTCGCACTGGTCCTACCAAGGCGCCGCGCTGAGCCGGCAGGCCGACGGCGACCTGGGCCCGGGCCGCGTGGTGGAGCGCCCCAAGGTCCTCCATAACGCCTCCACGGATACATATGTGATGTACCTGCACATCGACAGCCCCTCCTACGGCGAGGCGAAGGTCGGTGTGGCCACCAGCAAGACACCGTGCGGTGCCTACGACTACCGGGGGAGTTCGAGACCGCTCGGCGCTCAGAGCAAAGACATCGGGGTCTTCCAGGACACCGATGGATCCGGGTACCTGATGCGCAGGGACCCCGACCACGGCCTGCGCATCGAAAAGCTCTCGAGCGACTATCTCACCGTCACGAGCACGGTCCGGACCTTCCCCGACTACGAGTCACCCGCGATGGTCAAGACAGGTGGCCGCTACTACCTGCTCGCATCCAACCTGACGGGCTGGAGGACCAACGACAACGTGTACGCGACCGCCACCTCGCTCTCCGGCCCCTGGTCCTCCTTCCGCACCTTCGCACCCCCAGGCACCATGACGTACAACTCGCAGACCGCCAACATCATCCCGGTGCAGGGGACGGCGGCCACCACCTTCATCTACGCGGGCGACCGCTGGAACACCAGCGATCTCGGCTCGTCCCCCCTGGTATGGCTGCCCCTGACCATCAGCGAGACCACAATGGCAGTCAGCTGGCAGAATTCCTGGACACTCGACATGGGGGCCGGCACCTGGACGGGCACCTCCAACCCGTCCGAGGCGACCCGCCACCTCACCAGCGCCGCGAGCGGACACCTGATGGACGTGAGCGACGGGGCCACCGCCAATGGATCGGGGGTCATCCAATGGCCGTCCACCGGAGGACCGAACCAGAAATGGGCGCTGCATCGGGTCCGCGCCAACGTCTACACCCTCATCGGCGCCGAGAGTGGCAAATGTCTGGAGGTACCCGGCAGTTCCGCAGACCAAGGCACCCGCCTCGACGTGTGGACATGTGACAACGGCACCAACCAGCAGTGGGCGCTGCAGGCCGCCGGCACCTACTCCTCGTCCTCCGACGTCTCCTACGTCCTGGTCAATCTCAGCAGCGGCTGGGTGATCGACGTGGCCAAGGAATCCACCGCCCCCGGCGCGGCGCTCCAGCAGTGGGCCGCCACCGGCGGGACGAACCAGATCTGGACCCTGAGCTGAATGACGCGGTCGAGTACATCACGGCCCGGTCAGCGGGGCCGTGACCGCGGCCCCGCTGCCGAATCAGATCGGAAAGCCCGGCTTTGTCGCGGATGTGGCCGAGTCGTTGACGTGATCATGCAGCCTGGCTAACTTCAGAAAACACTCTCCTGAAGTCCGCAGAGCAGCATCCCCCACCGTGACCCAACGTTTCGGGAGTCTCCTCCATGAAGCCATTGCGAACCATTCAGGTCGCGGCGCTCGCCGCGCTGACAACGTTATCCCCTCTCGTTGCCGCCGGCGCACCGACCGCGACTGCGGCGTCGGCCTCGGCGGCCGTGTGCAACACGTACTGTGACGCGCGGGACCCGGCGCTGAGCACCGAGGACCGCGTCGCGGTCGGCGCCACGGTTTCCGAGCGGTCGATCGAGCTGCACTTCGACGATGCCGCCGCGATGGGCTGGGCGTCCATCGACAACGGCGGAGCCGACGACCGTGTGTGGCTTGACCGGTCCATGGACGGCGGCCGGACCTGGGACTCGGGCAGCCGTCTCGGGGACACCGCCGTGCCGGCCGGAGGACAGGGCTGGCGCACCCAGATGTACAACGTCGACGAGTGGAACACCCAGGGCGTCGGGGCCCTGAGGGCCTGCGGGCAGCCGGCCGGGGGAGCCGTCGCGTGTACGCCCTGGGCGCGCACCACCTGGAACGCGGGCAGCCGCAGTGCCGCGGCGGCCACCGCGCTGATGATGTCGTTCGACCGGGGCAGCAAACTCTTCGGCGGCGACGGGTGGTGGACGTCCGCCAACGCCCTGACCGCGGTCATCGACAGCAGCCGGATCAGCGGAATGGGCAGCTACACCTACGCCATCGCCGAGACGTACGACAAGAACATCAACGCGCAGGGTGGGCAGTTCCGTAACGGGTACCTCGACGACACCGGGTGGTGGGGTCTGGCGTGGATCGATGCCTACGACGTGACCGGCGACACCCGGTACCTCGACACCGCGCGGGCCGACGCCGACCACATGAACGAGAACTGGAACGACACTTGCGGTGGCGGAGTCCGCTGGAGCACGGACGGCAACTACAAGAACGCCATCACCAACGAGCTGTTCCTCCAGCTCAACTCGGCCCTGCACAACCGGATCCCCGGCGACACCAGCTACCTGGACCGGGCGAAGAGCGAATGGAACTGGTTCCAGGGAAGCGGCATGATCAACGGGGACCACATGATCAACGACGGTCTCACCGACGCGTGCGCCAACAACGGCCAGCCCACCTGGACCTACAACCAAGGCGTCGTCCTGGGTGCGTTGACCGAGTTCCACAAAGCCACCGGTGACGACGGTCTCCTGGCGACGGCACGCGAACTGGCCGACGCCTCCACCACTCGACTCGAGACGGACGGCGTACTGCGCGAACCGGGTGAGGGCGACAGCTGCACGGGGGACGGGCCCAGCTTCAAGGGCGCCTACGTACGCGGCCTTGGCGCGCTCAACCGCCAGCTGTCCGACCATCCCTACGCCCCGGCCCTCACCCGCTGGGCGGACAGCGCATACGACCACGACCGCAACGACTTGGACCAGTACGGCCCGCACTGGAGCGGCGGCAACGGCACCAGCGACTACGGCTGCCAGCAGAGCGTTCTCGACCTCCTCAACGCCGCCACGAGCTGAGAAGACCGGAACCACCGCCCGCCACTCGTCGAGGTCACCGCACTCGACCGGGTGGGTCTGCAGCTCCTGCCCCTGTCAAGGCTCGTTTTTCCAGGTCCTTGTACCGGCCCCGGGCCTTCGACCTGGACGCCGTCATCAGGCTCGCAGCCCACCCGGCGAGGAAGCCCACCGGCACGGACACGAGGCCCGTTGCCTCCAGGGGGAACCAGGCGAAGTCGGCTCCGGGCAGGACGGAGGTAGCTGAACCCGAGACGGCCGGACCGAACATTTGCAGCACCACACAGGAGGCGAGTCCTCCGTAGACGCTCCAGAGCATGCCCGCCCGTGTGTAGCCCGACCAGAAGAGTTCGAATACAAGTGTGGGCAGGATGGCGGCTGCCGCGGCCGTGATGGCGAACTGGGCGAGGAAGGTGACTTCCTTGCCCTCCAGCGCGACCGCGAGCACCACAGCCGGCGCGCCGACGGCGATTGCAGACCAGCGCAGGGTACGCATCTCAGTCGTTGCCCGTCGGTCGCGTCCGCCTCCGCGGGCGAAGACGTCGTGTGCCAGAGAGGCCGCAGACGAAAGGGTCAGCGCTGCCACCACAGTGAGGCTGGTCAGGAAGATCATGGATACGGTGAGCGCGATCGTCAGGCCTCCGGCGGTTCCGTCGGAGGCCAGCTGTATGGCAAGAAGCGGCAGGGCCGCGAGCCCGTCGGGGTCTGCGGCGCGGACGGTTTCGGTCCCGACGACCGCTGTCGCCCCGAAACCCAGGAGGATCGCCAGTCCGCAGAAGACGGCGACCGGCCCGACGGCGTATGTGACCGTACGGCGGGCGGAGTCACCTCGGTCGGCTGCGTTGAGACGCATCAGCATGTGGGGGCCCACAGCGGCTCCGAGGATCATGGTGATCAGCATGGAGAGCTGGGACCAGGCGTCGGTGGCTCCGGCGCCGTGGAGCGGGCTCCGTTCGTAGTAGTGCGCCGGGTCCGTGCTGTTGCGTGCTGCTGCGTGGAGCAGCTGGTTCACGTTCCAGCCGAACGCATCCAGCACCTGGTAGGCGAGCACTGCCATGGCGACGAGCAGGACGACCGTCTTGATGGTCTGGAGGATGCTGTTGCCCCGCATCCCGCTGAGGGAAGCCGCGCAGATCATGACTGCTCCGATGAGGGCCGTACAGACCTGCGCGGCGGCGCCGGTATCGGAGAGACCCATCAGAAACGTCACAGCGGCGCCGGCGACCACCAGCTGAACGACGATCAGGGGCAGACAGAAACACAGGGTCGCAACGGTCCCCGCGATACGCGCGGAGGAGCCAGGGAAGCGCGCCCCCAAGGTATCGCCGAGAGTGAACTCACCGACATTGCGCAGCGGTTGAGCGAGAAGTAGGAGCACCCCCAGGGAACCCGCTGTGCTGACGGCCAGGGCCATGCCGTCATAGCCGGAGAGTGTCACCAGGCCCGTGGTAGTCATCAGGGTGATGACGGAGATGTGATCCCCTGCCAGAGCGAGAGCGTTGGTCACCGGCCTTACGGAGCGTCCGGCCACATACACGTCCGCCGGCCCGTCGGAGTCCGCTCCG
The DNA here is from genome assembly GCF_042882365.1 of Streptomyces sp. NPDC058221. Taxonomy (NCBI): domain Bacteria; kingdom Bacillati; phylum Actinomycetota; class Actinomycetes; order Kitasatosporales; family Streptomycetaceae; genus Streptomyces; species Streptomyces sp. NPDC058221. The sequence continues at coordinate 21,296 of NZ_JBHVWF010000017.1, forward strand.
TACATGAGGTACATGAGGACCACGCAGCAGACCACCAGGAGGAAGGCCACCAGAGGTATGGCGCTCGTCGGTCCTGCGGCGAGGAGCTGGTCGGTTCGGTCCGTCATCGTCTGTCATCCCCGCCCACGGGGGACAGCGCGAGGTCTCCACCGTTCCATTCCCGGTATGCCCCTTGGTGGTTGCGGTCGAATTGGACCGCTGTCGCGAGCAGCAGACATCCCTGTGCGGCGAACAGCAGCATGCCGACGGTGAGTTCGCCTGCAACCGTGGCCCCTACGGGTATCCCGGTGAGCGTCGGAAGGCCCACGATCGCCGCCCAGCCGACGGCGTTGACGACGGCGAAACGCTTGCGTGAACGGGAAACGGCAGTGCGTAGTGTGTCCAGGCCGTCCTCACCGCGCTCGGTTCCCAAGGGTGGCGCGCCGTGCCGCCTCGGCTCGAAGAACGAGTGCTGGGGTGTCTCCACGATGTCTCCTGATCGGGCCCAAGGGGGAAGCCGGCCGACCGGGTGACCCAGCCCGGGCAGTGGCAGACAGCGGCGACCGGCGCCGAAGAGGACGCCGATCGCCGGAGCGCGCCCGAACACGACGTGAGCGGCGTGGGCGGGCAGACGGTGTATCGACGGGACGCCGGCCAGGGCAGGGCACGACCGTGTCCCGACCGACGGCGGTGCTGAGCTGCGGCAGTGGTGTCAGGAAAGCCGGGTCGCCGGGCCGCTGCCCGGCTGCGGTCCGAGCACTCGGTCCGGCAATGCCAGCTCCGCCCAGATAGTCTTCCCCGACTGCCTGTACCTGCTGCCCCAGCGGTTACTCAGCTGGGCGACGAGGAACAACCCGCGGCCACCCTCATCGGTCGAGGATGCTCGGCGCAGTCTGGGTTGGGTGTTGCTGGGATCGCTGACCTCGCAGACGAGGACGTCGTCGTGGATGAGTCGAAGGCCGACAGGGCCTCCCGCGTACCGGACGGCGTTGGTGATCAGTTCGCTCACGATCAGCTCGACAGTGAAGTCGATATCCGCCAGGCCCCACTCGCCGACCTTGCCCGCGACCGCGGCCCTGGCGTCGGCGACCGTGGCCGGATCGGCTGGGAACTCCCACTCGGCGATGGTGTCGTGCCGCAGCGGACGGACCGCGGCGAGCAGCAAAGCCGTGTCGTCGGCCGCTGGATGGTCGGCTTGCTCGGCGGTCAGTTCCTGGCTGGCTGCCTTGAGAGAGCGCTGGTCACGATGCAGGTCGGCAATGCGGTCGGCGAGCCGGTTCACCGCAGCGTCGATACCGTCGGTCGACTGACCGATCAGCCCGTCACTGTAGAGAGCCAGCCAGCTGTCCGGAGCAAGGTGGATGGTGGTCGCCTCGAACGGCAGGCCGCCCACGCCCAGCGGTGGGCCGGGCCGAACGGGGAGGGGACGAGTGGTGCCGTCCGGCTCGGCCACGATGGGCGGGGGGTGTCCGGCGCTGGCCACCGTGCACAGTTGCGTGACCGGATCGTAGAGCGCGACCAGACACGTGGCACCCACGGTGTCGCGTTCAGCCGGGTCGGCCTCGGCAGCGAGCCGTGCAACCAATTCGTCCAGGCGGCTGAGGAGTTCGTCCGGAGGAAGTTCCAGGTCGGCCAGTGTCTGCACGGCGGTACGCAGCCGTCCCATGGTGGCCGCGGCGTGCAGCCCGTGCCCGATCACATCGCCGACGACCAGGGCGACCCTCAGAGAGGGGAGCGGGATCACGTCGAACCAATCACCTCCGATCTCCGCGCCGCCTGCGGCGGGCAGGTACTCTCCTACGGCCTCCACCGCCGGGGTGAGCGTCGTGGCAGCCGGCAGCAGGCGTTGTTGCAGGGCTACGGCGGCACGGTGCTCCCGGGTGTACCGGCGCGCGTTGTCGATACTGAGCGCCGCGTGCGCGGCGATCTCCGCCAACATATCGGCGTCCTGCTGGTCGAAAGGGTTGTCGTCACTGGTGCGCCAAGCGCTGATGAGCCCGAGGACCAGGCCGCGGGCGAACAGCGGGGCCATGGCCAAGGACTGACCGTTGTCCGGGATGAGCAATCCACTCAGCCCGTTGTCGACTGTCGCCTGTGCGATCGACTGCCGATCGAAGAGAACCGTGTGTCCCTCCTGGAGGTCGCGAACAGCCGGCTGGTCCGGCAGACGAGGAAAGCTGTCGCCGAGTTGCAGTAGCGCTTTGGGCCAGCCATGGGTCGCCCGAACCGCCATGCGCCGTAGATGAAGATCGCCGCCGCCGAACGTCCTGGGTGGCTCGTCGCCCGCCAGGACCTTGTCGGCGAGGTCGACAGCCACCAGGTCCGCGAAGTCGGGTACGAGGACCTCGGCGATGTCCTGGGCGGTCCTGCGGACGTCCAGGGAACGGCCGATGCGGGCAGCGGCCTGATGGCGCAACTGCAGTCGGCGACCGGCGAGCCACTGCGCTGTAGCATCCGTGACCAGCACCGTGACGCCGGTGGGCCGGCCGCGGCGGTCTGTGGTTCGCACTGCAGTCACCGAGAACGAGTATTCACGGGCAGGTTTGGAACGGGAGCGTCCGCGCACTGCGTGGTCGACCAACGGCACCCCTGTTTTGAGTACGGTGCGCAGCTCCGCCTCGATGGTGTCGGCATGGGGCGGCTCCATCACGTCCGCCAGGGTGCTGCCCAACGGCGGGGGTGACAGGCCGGGTGACGTGAAGTTGGTCCTTACGACGGAGAGATCGGTATCCCGCATGATGACTCCGACTTGCTCCTGAGCGAGCAAAGCGCGCAGTAGTACGGCCCCCTGCTCGGATTCCTCCGCACGGTCCACCGGAACAGCGAGCATCACTTGGTACGCAGTGTGCTCCAGAGGCAGAAGGCGCCAGTGGACACCCACGGTGTGCCCGCGGGAGTGACGCAAGAGCGCGCCCTTGGCGGTTGAGGGCCACAGCGGTGGAGCATCGCCCCCCGCCGAATCAGTGAACAGTCTGGATACAGGGTGGCCACACACCTCCTCGGCGGACCTGCCCAGCAATTCTGAGGCAGCCGGGGACCACTGCCTGACAATGCCGCGGTCATCGATGAGGGCGGCCACTACGCCCGCCAGAGTGTCGTAGCCGTCATCGTCGTGACCGGTGCGGGGATCCATGCCAGCCTCACAAACATCGATACCTACTACATCCCAAATGTGCGTATTCCCGTGATGTGTGCTGGTTTCGATCGACCAGCGAATGAGGTGGTGCGCGGGAGGTTCAACGGATGGTCGCCGAGGCACTCGTGGGCTTCGGTGCCATGCCTGTTCCCTCGACGGGCCGTTTCGGTCGCGCATAGAGGCCAGGTGGGCGACGTCTGCCGCGCTTGAGTGGAGCGCCGAGGGTCCGGACGGATTCCCCGAGGCTCGTGATGACTCCCTGCCGAGCCAGACGCCCTGGCGACTCGGATGATTCCTGACATACATATTAATGTACGCAATAGCCGCATTCCACGCCAGTCGGTGACCATTCGGAGTGATCTGCTGCGGTCCACCGCGCCAAGCTCTCTCGGTGCATGGCCTGAGCGCCGGGGCGCGCCGGGGCGAGCGTCTGATGAGGTCCTCGCCGCTCACGTAGGGAAACTGTCACGGACGCGCTCAGCGCTGTTGTGCCTGCTTCGGTCGGATCGCCTCGAGGAACCCGATCCTCCCCGCCTCGCAATGCTCGAGGGGCGCATGAAATCGGCGAGTCCTGACCAGGCCGGACCGGCTGGTCCGAACCCGGCCGTCACGTCCTCGGCGAGGACGTGATCGGTCCCATTGGTGAGCGTCCGGCGCCAACCCGTAGAGGTTGAGAACTTCTGTAATGGCCACCTTGTCGTGTTCAACCATGTTGGCACTCCTAGTCCTTGTCGTCCCCGAGGGGCGGGGTTTCGCCTGTGTCGGACGCATTCATCCAGTGCGTCGGCATGCTGTATTCAGGCGCTCGACGTAGCGCCGACGCGCCGGACTTCGAGGCCGGCGGTGCTACGCGAGAACACCGCCTCGTCTGGTTGACGGAGCGCACTCTTCGACTCCGCGCGCTGCGGCGGCAGGCGTGATCGGGTGTGTGTATGCGCCATCGACCAAGATTGGGCGGCCCGGCCTCCGGGGCGGCCGGCGGCCGACCTCGATCGTCCGGTGTTCGAGATCGGCTTCCGTCCCTCCTGGCTGCCTACGGCACGGAGCCGACGGGGCGGGGCTGACGTGGTCACCATCATTGGGAGCTATGGCAATAGTGTCAACACTTTGCTTCAGGGTGGCACCACTCGTAGCCCGATGGGCGCCGGCAGGGTTGCGCCCGGTAGGTCATCCGGTGGCTGTATATGGCCCGCGTCACAGGAAATTTTGGCGTAGGGCATCGATGGAGGCATTCGGTACGGCGTGACGCCTCCCTGCAGGAGTGGGTCCAGTCCATGCGCCTTAATGTTGACACTGTAGGGGTTCATGGGCGCCGACAGGCAGAGGTTCGGCGCTTGCCGGTGCGCGAGGCCTGTCGGGGTGACGCCGGGCCGAGGTGTCGGCGGCATCGCGGGAACGTGTTCGCGCCGGCCGGACGGGTCGTTCTGTGAATCGATGCGACCGTCACTCATGGCGGTATATGTAGACAGCTTGGCAGTATCAGGTGCCACTTCGCCGTGTACATAGCGGTTTTAACGTCGCCTAGTGGACGCTTTGGCCTATCTGTCGAGTGGTCAAGTTCGGTGTTCGGAAAAAAGTGTTGACATTTTAGAGAGGGTCTCTGAGCATGTCTGGAAATGCCCCGGCCCGAGCGCAGAAGGCGGACGACTTGAACCTCAATAAGGCCGGCCAGCTCAAGAACTGAACTGCCGACGCTCGACGCGGCGCGCTGTTTGTCGCTCCATGCGGAAGCGCCGGAGCACAGAGGCGAGTCGGTCCAGTGACGGCTTGGGCGACTCAACGCCACGCAGCGCTACACCGGATGACGCCTGAGCAAGAACGTCTGCCCCAGCCCGGACGGCCGGGGAACGGAGCGGAAGAGTGGAGGTAGCAGTGAGAGAAGGCGCCGAGTCGGTGACGGCCTCCGGATCGCCTGAGGCGGGCCTTTGGGTGCGATCCATCCGGGGAGCCTGCTCTCTGTGTCCCGGCGAGCCGATGGGCACAGGAGCAAGGTTGTTCACACCCCGTTCTGATGCAACGGCGACATAAGAGAGTGCGAGTTCGACACTCGTCGCCGGCACGGCTGCCGAAGAGCTGAGCCTTGGCGCATCCGGGTGGGGTGCGGACGGCTGAAGGCGTTGCATCGCAAGATCGATAAGGGCAGGTAGGCGGAGCTGTGGTCAGGCCACGCGCATTCCGGGGCGGGCCACGGGCCGCTTGAGCGTGCCGAAGACCTTAGCGGTCCGGGGCGGGCTGATCCGAACAACGCGAGGAATCGCAAGGGCTGCCGGTCCGAATCGACGTTCATCCCTACTCGGCGTCCGGGCTGCCCGCGCGCCCATGACGATACCTATCACTTCGGTCGACGAACACGATCCATACAGGACCTGGCCCGAACAAGTTACGTGCAGTTGCCGATAGTTCCGCTGAGCTGGATTCCCGTAGGTCGAACGCTCGTGGGAGGCGCTTCCGCAGGGAACCAAGGAGGATTCCGCATGACCATGGACAAGTCCGCAACGCTCGTACGGGCAGGCGAAGAACCGTCCGACACCGACGGAGAGTCGACGGGATGGCGTACGGCCATAGCATCCACACTCGGGCTCACCGTTGGCCCCAGCGTTCTCACCGTCATGTCGTTCGGGGCGTTCATCACCCCGCTCCACCGAGAGTTCGGCTGGAGCGTTTCGGCCATCGGTCTCGCCGCTTCCCTCCTCAGCGTCACAGTCATGATCATCTCGCCCCTGCAGGGCTACCTGGTCGACCGGTACGGCGGTCGCCGCCTCATCCTGTGCAGCTCGCCGGTCTTTGGGCTCTCTCTGATGGCGATGTATTTCCTGCCCGACAACCTGTCCGTGTTCTACCTGGCCTGGGCCCTCATCCCGGTCTGCGGTCTGGGCCTGTGGCCGGTGTCCTACCTCCGGCTCACAGCAGGGTGGTTCGAGCGCAAGCTGGGGTTCGCACTGGGGATTGCCAACTCCGGCATCGGAGTCGGCACGGTACTCGTCCCTATTCTCACGGCTTGGCTGATCGGGGCGTTCGGCTGGCGGGCTGCTTTCGTCGGGCTGGGGGCGGTGGCGCTCCTCGCCTTCCCGGTCGCGTTCTTCCTCATCACAGAGCCGAGCCCGCGCAAGACGGATGTCCAGACGGGCGGTGACCCGCTGAAGGCCTCAGCGAGGAGGCGACCGTTCTGGCTCATCCTGGGGGCGTTCCTCCTGCTGGGGCTGGTCGGTTCCTCCATAACGGTCTATCAGATTCCTCTGCTGCTCGACGCCGGCGTCCCGGAGAGCATCGCCAACCTGGTGCCGGTCGCGCTCGGGGTCGCGCTCATCGTGGCCAGGGTCGCCACCGGCTGGCTCCTGGACCGCTTCAAGGCGTTCGTGGTCATGTCCTTCAACCTCGCGGGCGGCCTCGTGTCGGTGCTGCTGTTCGCGTCCGGACCGAATGTGGTGACGGGGCTCATCGCTGCCGCCCTGGCCGGCTTGTTGATCGGTTCGGAGTTCGACGTGCTCAGCTATCTTGTTCCCCGGCATTTCGGACGTGTGGCTTACGGCAAGATCTACGGCATCGCGTTCTCGGCATTCCAGATCGGCGGGGCGATCGCTTCGTCCGCTGTGAGTGCGAGCCGGGAGAGCTATGGGTCCTACACCCCGGCCATGCTCACACTGGCCGTCGTGTGCGTGGTCTGCGCGGGTCTGTTCATGTACCTCGGCCCGTACCGGTACGACGCGGACCACGGGTGAGCTGGGTCGGAGGGCAGGAGTCCGGCGCAACTCGTGCCTCGGCATGGGCGGGGCTGTCCTGACCTGGGATCTGTTTCGTAGCCGGTGGTGAGGTGAGCGCTCGTCAGGCGAGCGGGATGCGGTGACGGACCCCGCCGAGGGCGGATTCGGCCAGTGCGGGCGTGACTGCCGCCGAGGGGGCCGGTCAAGGCGAATGTCAGGCCCGCGGCCGGCCTTTCGATACCGGTCGCAGGGCGTCCACCACGAGGTCCAGCAGTCGTCCCGTCAGCTCCGGGCTGCTGACGGCCGTCGTGGACAGGAATACCCCGAGGAGCATCATGGTGACCTCGTCCGGCTCGACGTCGGCCCGTAGTGAACCGGCCTGTGCCCCGGCGTCGAGGATCAGGGCGATTGCGGCACTGAGCCGTGCCCGGGTGGCCGGTGTCGCGATGGCGCCCGAGGCCCAGCCGGCGCGGAGGGTGTCGGAGATGCCTCTTGAAGTCGATGCGGCAGCGGACCGCCTCGGCGGCCTGCCGGTCCGACAGGCCGAGCAGGAACTGCAGCACACATCGTGTTGCCGACTGCGGCCTTCACACCGGACTCAGCCCAGACCAGGCAGTCGTTGCGATTGCCCGGCAGCGGCCGGCCGACCGCCACGACCAGGCGGGTGTCGGCGTCGATGACCACCTGATGGTTGGTGGAATGGCGATAGTTCTTCGACTGCTCGGCGACCTTGTGGTCCCGGGTGGGCACCAGGGTGCGGGTGAGGAAGTCCGCGCAGGTCGTGACCTTCTCGTCGGGGTGGATCTCGCTGTGGGCCGGGCGGGAGTGGTCGTCGACGGTGGAGTGGACGGCAGGGTCGAGAGCAACCTCGACGCCCTCACCGACGAAGAACGCGACGAGATCCGTCAGGCCACCTCGGCCCTGCGCCGGTCCCGCGCCGTACAGCTCGGCATGCCAACCCTCCGGCCAGCTGCCGGTGGCCTTCCACTCGAACGGGAAGCATGAAGCCAACCTCTCCGGCGGACCGGCTCGCCCAAGCTTGAACCGATGACTCCACCCGCCGCCGCAGGCGAGTGCCGGCCGTGCTCGACGACCTGACCCGCGACGGCCGACCGATCAACTTCTCCGCCGTCGCCCGCCTGGCCGGCGTCCACCGCAGCCTGATCTACCGCCACGGCGACCTCCACGCAGCCGTGGCAGCCAAGGCCGCCCAACCACCCAACAACACCAACGGGCCTCAGGTCAGCCGGAACTCCCTGCTGAGCGATCTGGCCAACCTCACCGAACGCAACACCCGCCTTGCGGGCCATGTGGCCCGCCTCGAACAACGTCTGTCCGAAGCCCTTGGCCAAGACGCCTGGCGCGCCACTGGCCTCGGCCTTCCCACCGACTCCGACGCCCTCCAGCAGAGGATCGACCACCTTGAACAACAAGTCGCCGAGCTCCGCGACCAGCTCTCCGAACGCGAAGAAGACCTCCAGGCATCCCGAGCCAAGAACCGCGAGTTGACGGCCCAGCTCAACAGCACCCCCCACTGCCCCGCTGACATGCGAACCGGGATACCAACCGCTGGTCGGTGGACCGCAGCCTTCACTTTGGGGTGCGAGCACATCGGTTCCGCCCGGCGGTCAGGCGGGAACGCCAGCCCGGTCCAGGACCGCGGTCATCTCGTCCTCGGGGAGCGCCGGGTTGGCACCCGCGCTGGATGCCAGTTCGAGGACGAGGAGGGCCTCGCGGAGCCGGTGGAGCGGGAGACGCGGGTCGCGGACCGCCGCCTGACGCGTCCTGACGACGGGGTCGTGGCTGAGCCGTTCGATCAGCTCCGGCGTGGCGGCCGAATCCCGTACGGCCAGCCGGCGGTAGTTCCCGTCGGGATGGTTCGCGTAGCGGGTGGCGAGGCCCTCGCGGGGAAACCGAGGGTGCGTCTGCGCCATCCAGGCGGAGAACGTCCCACCCAGCCGCGCAAATACCCGCATCAGGACCTCCTCCGGAGCGTCGGGGTGGTGAATGCCCAGGAGGTTCTCCACCACCGGGTCCTCGACGCGTGCGAGCAGGCGCAGCAGGTCAGGCGGCAGATGGGGGATCCGGGCGGCGGCGCGCTGGAGCAGCGGGTGGGTGGAGGTCGCGGCCCGGCGCATTACCTCGGGGTCGGCGAGCCCGTCTTGTACCCACCACACGCCGTCGCCCCTGTCGAGGTCCCCGGCCGGGAAGTCGATGGCCATACGCCGTGTCTCGTCCAGCTCGGGCCGCAGGGACACGGCGAGCCGTACGGCCTCGTCGGGGTCCACGGCGAGCCGCTCTACGAGGTCGGCGGGCAGCGACGGGTTCTCGGCGAGGGAGGTCAGGTGCGTCCGCTCGGCGACGCACCGCTCGGCGTCGGCACGGTCGAGGAGCCCGCGGCGCAGCGCCTCGGCGGCGGACTTCGGGTCGCGGAGGAGTTCGGCGGTCACGTGGCCGTCCCGCCGGCACTCCTGTAGCTCGGCGGCCCGCCGTACCTCGGTGTCGGGGTCGGCCAGCAGTGCCGACCGCTCGCCTGGCGACAGGCCCTCCCATGCACGCACCGCTTCCCGGCGCGCTGCCGCACGGTGATGAGTGGCCATCGATGCCACGAACGATGGCGCCAGATGGGGCGACTCCAGCAGGGCCGCGCATACGGAATGATCGGGGTCGTCGAGCAGGCGGGCGCACACGGCATCCGGGAGCGGCGCGACCTTTGCGCGCGGATCGTACACCTCGGGTCCATATGCGAGAGCCGTCCGCACCTTGGGAGAAGGATCGTCCGCGAGCCGAGCCCGCTGTGCGGGCTCCGCGCCGGCACTCATGGCGAAATCGATCCGGACCCCCGGGTTCGGGTGGGCCAGGATCAGCGTGACGGCCGACTCGGGGAGTCCGGCCCGGTGAAGAACGTCACGGGGCGGGCGGTCACCGTCTGCCCCGAAGGCGAGCAGGCGCAGCAGCAGCGGCGTCGGCAGCGCCGGATTTCGGGCCAATCCGTCCAGCGCGGATGCGTGGAACGCCACCATGATTCCCCTACCCCTGTGTCTTCCCCGACTGGTCCGCGCCCATGATCTCGTATGCCATGCACGACATCTGTCGACCACCGTTGCTCAGGTCCTTGAGACTTTGACCAGCACAGATGCCTACCGAGGGAAGAAGGGCTCCAGGTATCAAGTACGACGAACCGTCCGGACCCCGAGGTTAAAGATCAAGTTAGGGGGCTCCCACAGGGGCGCGGAGCTGTTCGGACAGCCGCTCGAGTTCGGCCGCCGTGGCAGGCGAGGGGTCGTTGAGTCCGCTGTGCACGGCCGTCGGGCTCTTCAGGAAGCGCCGGAGCACGGCGACGAGGAGTCCTTGCGGCAGAGCCCGCAACGCCGCGAACGCGCGAGGGACCGGCGGGGTCCCCATCGCGGCGAGGTTCTGCCGCATGACGTGCAGCATGCCGCGGACCGCGTCCGGGGCGTCGGCCAGCGCTACCGGGCCGCCCGCCGCGTGTACCGCCTGACCGAGCGGGACCTCGAACGCGGCGTGCGTCCGGAGCCAGGCGTCAATCTGCGGCTCGGCCTTGGCGTTGATCCCGGCGGTACGGAACGTCTCCACGATCCGTTCCAGTCGCGGGGTGGTACGGCCGTCGGGCTCGCCGATCGGCATCGCCACCCGGCGGGTGATGAGATTGCTCTTGCGGTAGCGGACCACGTCGCCGTCCATCGTGCCGCCAGTAGTGGGGAAGCCGAGCAGCACCCGCTCGTGGCCGATCACCGCACCCAGCGTCTCCGGGCCGGCTGCCCAGTTGAGAAGGAACAGCACGTCACCTTGGACGTCGGCGAGCGATTTCAGCACTGCATCTACCTGGTGGGTGCGGACGAAGACGGTGATCAGGTCGTACCCGCCGTCCGGGTGCTCGACCACCGGTACCGGCACCCGCTTGACAGCCGGGCCGCCCTCCTCGGCGAGTTGCACTCCGTGCCGGCGCAGGGCGGTCAGGCGCTCGCCCCGGGCGTGGAGCGAGACGTCGTGGCCGGCCTCATGCATGCGGGCGGCGAACAGGCTGCCGCAAACCCCTGCGCCGTACACGAGCAGCTTCATGACATCCCTCTTTCACACGTTCGTTTGATTCATACGTTCGTTTCATTGAAGCATATGTAGAGTCCCTCGTGTGGCGACCCCAGACACCCGCACCCAGATCATCGACGCGGCCGAGCACCTCTTCGCCGAGCACGGATACCGCGGCACATCCGTCCGCGCGATCACAAAACTCGCAGGCGCGAACCTGGCCGCCGTCGGCTACCACTTCGGCTCGAAGGCGGAGCTGATGGCCGCAGTCGCCCGCCGCGTGGTCGAGCCCATCAACGCCGCCCAGTGCGCCGGGCTCGACAAATTGCTCGCCAGGACCCCGGACCCACCGGTCAGCGAACTGGTGGAGGCATTCGTCGGGCCGCTGTTCGACGAGATGCCGGCCGGTGACGAGGGCGGCGCCCGGACGTCCCGGCTGATCGTGACGATCCTCAGCGACCCGGCCGAGGAGGTACGCAGCTGGACCGGCCCGGCCGAGGACTCGGTCCGCGAGTGCTACCTCGCAGCCTTCGCGCGCGTACTGCCCGGCCTTTCCCCGGAGGAGCTGTGGTTCCGGATGCGAGGGATCCTCGCCGTAACGGCCGTCGACCGTCTTGAGGTCCATCAGCAGCCCTCCCCTGGCTGCGTGTCCCCGGTAGCGGGCGAGGCGGCCCGGCGATGGGCGACCACGTTCCTGACGGCAGCGATGAGTGCGGCACCGACCCGGACCTGACGGCCCAGGACGGGCGCCGGCGGCGCGGGTCAGGCGGCGTTCGCCTGTGGACGAGGGCCTTGAGGTGCTTGCCGGCGGCGTTCGTGTTCCGCCGGCTGACGCATCGGCGAATCATGCTGCCCTGGGCCCCTTGTGGGTCGGATGGCCAGCGCCGTCGAGGGCGATGTGGCGGAGGGCGGTGAACGGGGCCTCGATCCTGTTCGGCCAGGAGCTGTTGACCGGGGCGTGGGCGATCTCGGCGTTATCGGCCGCCGCCCACGCCTGCGTGCGCTGCGCCCGGCGGACGTACGCATCGCGATCGTCTGTGACAACTACTCCGGGTTCAGGTGTCACCTTCGCGGCTGACGCAACCAGATCCCCGGCACCGTCGCCTCCGTCACCGCCGGTGAGGCCATGGCGACCGTGAAGGTCCGTCTCGCGGGCGGCCAGGACGTCACCGCCGCGATCACCACCGAGTCCGTCAAGGACCTGGGTCTCGCCGAGGGCTCCGAGGTGAAGATCCTGGTGAAGTCCACCGAGGTCTCCCTCGCCACCGGCCCGGTCGCCGGCGTCTCGATCCGCAACCAGATCGCCGGCACGGTCACCGACATCGCCGCCGGCGGCGCCATGGCCTCCGTCAAGGTCGACGTCGTAGGCGGCGCGCTCACCGCGGCCATCACCAAGGACGCCGTCGCCGACCTGAAGCTGGCCGCCGGCTCCTCGGTCGTCGCGCTGATCAAGTCGACCGAGGTCTCCCTCGCCACCGCCTGATCCGCGCGCACGGTCACCGCGGTGTCGGCCGGATCGATGACCCGGGCGTGGTGGGAGACGTTGGCGATCAAGATCGCTCCGCCTGACCTGGCCCGGGGCACGGCCTCCTCCCCACAGAGCGGTGGTTGAGGTGGCCGGCCTCGATGGACGTCAGGTCGTAGGTTGGTTCGGTCGGGCCACCGTGGCGACTTCCTGCGCGATTGCGGTGACCTCGCGGTGAGCCAGACCGCTGAGCGTGGAATCGAAGGGGCTGCCGATGTCGAAGATGACCTTGCCCGTACCGAGGCTCAGCACCTCGTGGATGGTCGGACGGACCAGGCGCGGCCGGACATCCGCGCCCCGTCCCCGGCGGTTCACCGGGGACGGGGCGCGGACCGGGGTTCCGGGCCCGGGGCTCAGATGGTGGCGGTGTCGATCACGAAGCGGTAGCGCACGTCGCTGGCGAGCACCCGCTCGTACGCCTCGTTGATCTGGTCCGCCCGGATCAGTTCGATCTCGGCGCCGAGAGAGTGCCGAGCGCAGAAGTCGAGCATCTCCTGCGTCTCGCGGATCCCGCCGATCCCGGAACCCGCGAGGGTCTTCCGGCCGCCGATGACGGAGAACAGGTTCAGCGAGACCGGCTCCTCCGGCGCTCCGACGTTCACCATCGCGCCGTCCGTTTTGAGCAGCGCGAGGTACGCGTCCAGTGGCAGCGGCGCCGAGACGGTGGAGACGATCAGGTCGAACGAGCCCTTGAGCTGCTCGAACGTCTCGGGATCGCTGGTCGCGAAGTAGTGGTCGGCGCCCAGCTTCAGTCCGTCGGCCTCCTTGCGCAGCGTCTGGCTGAGCACGGTCACCTCGGCGCCGAGCGCGTGCGCGATCTTGACGCCCATGTGTCCGAGGCCGCCGAGGCCGACGATCGCGACCTTCTTGCCGGGACCGGCGTTCCAGTGGGCGAGCGGCGAGTACGTGGTGATGCCGGCGCAGAGCAGCGGTGCCGCCTCGTCCAGGGCGATGCCCTCGGGGATGCGCAGGGTGTAGTTCTCGTCGACCACGACGTGGGTGGAGTACCCGCCGTAGGTGGGCTCGCCGTCCTTGCCGACGGCGTTGTACGTGCCGACGTTGCCCTCGGAGCAGTACTGCTCCAGACCGGCCAGGCAGTTCTCGCACGTGCGGCACGAGTCGACCATGCAGCCGACGCCGACGCGGTCGCCGACCTCGAACTTCGTCACGCCCGGACCGACCTCGGCGACGACGCCGGCGATCTCGTGGCCGGGCACCATCGGGAAGATGCCCTCGCCCCAGCCGTTGCGTGCCTGGTGGATGTCCGAGTGGCAGATCCCGGCGTACTTGATGTCGATCAGGACGTCGTGCTCGCCGACCGGGCGGCGCGGCACGGTCGTGCGCTCCAGCGGGGCCTTGGGGGCGGGGGCGGCGTATGCGGCGACGGTGGTGACAGTCATCCGGAAATGATCTCCTCAAAGGTGGGGTGGTTCTTCCACTGTGCCTCGTTCCCCGGCAAACACCCAGGTCCCGGCTGGGCCTACGTCTGCTGTGCGTACCACTGGCAGGGTCACGCTGGCCGTCGCGCCGTACCGGGATACTGGGAGGCATGGACCAGCGCGCCGAACTCAGCGAATTTCTCCGCATCCGCCGGGCCCGGCTCAAGCCCGGGGACGTCGGCCTGCCGGACGTGGGGCGCGCCCGCCGGGTCCCGGGGCTGCGCCGTGAGGAGCTGGCGCAGCTCGCCGGGGTGTCCGTGGCGTACTACACGCGCCTGGAGCAGGGAAACAGCGGGAACGTCTCCGGTGAGGTGCTGGACGCAATCGCCCGGGCACTGCGCCTGTCCGACACCGAGCACGCCCACCTCACACATCTGGCGAACCCGAAGACGAAGAAGAGGCGGGCCGCGGCCGCACGCCCCCAGCGGCTGCGGGCAGAGCTCCAGCATCTGATCGACGCCATGGACAGTGTGCCGGCGTACGTCCTGGGGATGCGGATGGAGATCCTGGCGTCGAACCGGATGGCGCGGGCGCTGCTCGGTGACGAGACGGCACTGCCGCCCGAGGAGCGGAACATGGCCAGGATCGTGTTCCTCGACCCGGACGCGCGGGATCTGTACGTGGACTGGGAGTGCAAGGCCGTCGAGCTGGTGAGCGCGCTGAGGCTCTGCGCGGGCTGCTGGCCGGATGACCAACAGCTCTCCGCGCTGGTGGGAGAGCTCTCCGTGAAGAGCGAGGAGTTCCGGACCCTGTGGGCCGCGCACACGGTTCAGGAGAAGGGGTACGGCACCAAGCGGCTGCACCATCCGCTGGTGGGCGATCTCACCCTGTCGTACGAGACGCTGAAGCTGCCCGCCGATCAGGACATGTCCCTGATCACCTTCCACGCGGCGCCGGGCTCGGCGTCCGAGGAGTCGATGCGCCTGCTGGGCAGCTGGGGCCTGGACACGGAGCCCCGGGCAGTGAACCGCTGACCGGCTCCCTCGCGCCGCCCGTCGCACGAGCTGCCCAGAACTGCCCCTCGGGACGGAGCCCGTTCGGTGATGACGGCTGCGCGGGACTCGGCGGCATCGTGCCTCCCTGTGCCTGGCCTCGCTTCGTCGAACATGTGCTCAGGCCTGCCCCTCATCGCTCGCGGACGCTCGTTCCTGCATGGCCGGTTGCCGGCTCGGCATGGGGCTCGCTCAGCCGGCCGGGTCCTTGCGGGCCTTCCCGGAGCGGCGGTTGGACGCCCAGCCCGCCCGACCGTGCCCGTCTCACAGCTGGACGGTCTGCTTCCGACAAGGCGATACGGGCTACATCGCCGGGCCTAGGTCCAAGGCCCCGGCCACGGGGGTACCCATGTTCATGCTTGCGTCCGATGCCAGGGCCCGTGGGTGAAGGCCAGGATGCTGGTGAACCTCGACAACAGGGAGTGCACGATGTCGTACCAGGAGCACCTGCAGTACCCCGAGCCGCGCTACCACGGAGACAGCGGCGAGGTGAACGCGTCCTTCCGTACAGCCGACACCCCGCCGGACCTCACCTCGCCCGGCGGCGGCGCTACTCACTACCTGGCCACGCATGAGTCGACCGGCGGCGAGTTCGGCCTGTACAAGGTGGATCTGGCAGCGCGGTCGGCAGGCGCCAAGACCCACTTCCACAAGGCGATGTCGGAGTCCTTCTACGTTCTGTCCGGGGAACTGGAGCTCTTCAACGGCGAGAAGTGGGTGACGGGCCGGGCCGGTGACTTCCTGTACGTGCCGGTGGGTGGCCTGCATGGATTCAAGAACGTGACGGACGAGCCCATGTCGATGCTCATGCTCTTCTCCCCGGGCGCACCGCGCGAGGAGTACTTCGAAAAGGTCGCGGAGATGTCGCAGCGCGGCACCGAGGAGCTCAAGGAGTTCCGTGTGCGGCACGACAGTTACTTCGAGGAGGACTTCGGGCCGGGTCCGGTGTAGCGGAGCACGGGCACACCCGATCGCCACCGGCTTCCGGGCCTCCTTCTCCACCCGGGCCATGGTCTGTGCCTCGTGAACAGAGTCACTACGCATACCGAGCCTTCCGGCATGCGGCCTTCTTTCCCCACGGGTCTCGGTGGGGCCTCGCTCGCGCGGGGCCCCTGAGGGGACCAGACGGTGAGGACAGCCTTGCCCCGGAGGTGGCCGCCGTCGAGCAGACGGTGGGCGTCGGCGACGCGCTCGAAGGGGAACGTCTCCTGTACGTGGACGCGGAGTTTGCCCTGTTCTACGAGGCCGACGAGACCGCGCAGGGCGACCGGATCGGGGTCGACCGCGATGCCGGAGAAGCGCATGCCGGCCGCCTCGTACGTGGCGACGAGCTCCGGATTCCCCTCGGCGACCGCCGTCACCAGGTGACCGCCCGGTCGGAGCACGTCGAGCGACCGCTCGGCGGTGTCGCCGCCGATCGTGTCGAGCACGACGTCGATGTGGCCGACCGCGTCGGTGAAGTCGACGGCCGTGTAGCCGATCACCTCGTCGGCGCCGAGCTCCTCGACGAAGGTCCGCTTGCTCCCGCCGGCGGTCGCGATGACGTGCGCGCCGAGCGCCTTCGCGATCTGGATCGCGACGTGGCCGACCCCGCCACCACCGCCGTGGACCAGCACACGGTCGCCCTCGGTCACTCCTGCGAGGTCGACCAGGCCCTGCCACGCCGTCAGCCCCACGACCGGCAGCGCCGCCGCCTCGACGTGCGCGAGCGCCGCCGGCTTGCGTACCAGGTGCAACGCCGGCGCCGACACGACCTCGGCGTACGCGCTCGCCGCCCGCGGGAACAGAGGCATCCCGAACACCTCGTCGCCGGGCCTGAACCGATAGGTCAGCGACCCCTCCACCACACCGCTGATGTCCCGGCCGAGGACGAACGGCGGCCGGCCGAGCATCGGGGGGAACTCGCCGGCGCGCAGGAGCGCCTCTATCGGGTTCAGCCCGATCGCCTTGACGCGGACGAGGACCTCGGTCGGGAGGGGGTGGGGCTCGGGATGCTCACCCAGAGGCTCCGACGGCTCGAGACGAACGGGGTTGGGCGCACACGACCGTGCGCGACATCGCCGCCGCAGCCAACGTGAGCCACGCGGCCATCGGCTACCACTTCGGCTCTCGCGAGGCCCTGCTGACGCAGGCCCTGGTGGAATCGGTCGACGAACTCGACGCGGCGCTGGACGGGCACGGCGCGCTGGAAGGCCCGGAGCGGTGGCAGGCGCTGATCGACTCCTTCACCACCCACCGTGAGCTGTGGGTGGCGCAATTGGAGGCAGTCGTGCAGGTCCAGCGCTCCGAGACCGTGCGCGAGCACCTCGCCGAGGGCCAGCGCCAAGCCCGCGAGGGACTGGGCGGCTCCGTGCCGCCCGCCCTGCTCGGGGGACTGATGCTCCAGTGGCTGGTGGACCCGGACCATGCACCGTCGGGAACGGAGATTGCCGAGGGCCTCCGCACCCTCGGCGCGGTTTGAGCAGGGAGGCGTGCCGGAGCAGCGGCTTCGGACCGGGCCGGGGACGGCCCTCAGCCCGGAGACGGCAGCCGGACGGTATCCCGCGCGCCGGTAGGCCAGGCCACGTTCACGGTCAGGGTGGAACCCAGGGCGTCGGTGGTGACGAGAGGCAGCTCGGTGCTGTCGGTGCCGCCGAGGTGGACGATGGCGACATGCACGGTGCCGTAGGGGACGGGGCCATCGGTCTGCACGACAGGGGTGGCCGACGCGCCCCCGAGAGCATTGCTGTCAGTGCTGGACACCACGGTGGCATGTGGTAGCCCCCGCACACCGAGGATGCGCGAGACCAGTCCGTCGGAGCCCGGAACCATGGCGGTGTCGCGGTCCACGGGACCGGGAACCTGCCCGGCCCGCGGATCGACGGCCAGGGCCCAGCCGCCCACGCGCAGGACGTAGCCGGACCCGGCCGCATCGTCCTGCGAACCGGGGTCGACGCGCACGGCGCGCACCTCGACCGACCCCCGCAACGCGGAACCGACCGTGATCCAGGGGCCGAGGGCGTGCGGGGTGTCCGGGCCGCCGAAGGGGTCCCACGTCGCGTCCTCGGGCCAGTGCGCCCGGGAACGCGAGACGGCGGTGGCGGCGGCCAGGGAGATTCTCGTCGTCGGACGCCTGTGGGAGGCACGGCCGGCGGCGTCCAGCAGGACGACCGAATTGTCGAGCGGATCGGCGTCCGCGCAGGCGCCGGGGCCCGCTGTGGGGTCACCCGGTGTTTCGGGTGCCGTGTGCGTCGAGTACGCGAACCGTGCGTAGCAGGGGTCGTCCGCGTGCGGGCGGTTCGGATCGGCGTGGTCGCCGCCGTGGTTCACGACCCGTACGACCCCGTCGGCGGCGGTGCCGGAGACGAGCCAGCCAGGGGCCGGGAGGGCGCGGGTGAAGTCGGCCCGTTCGACAGGGAGTGGGGTCTCCTCATCGGTCCACACCGGGTGGTCCGGAGGCAGGGCGAGGCCGATGAAGCCCTTCGCGGCCCAGTACGGCGACGCCGGCCCCGAGTAGACCTGGAGCAGTCCGCGGAAGGGCCGGTGCCAGCCGAGGGTGAGCAGGCCCTGCGCGTCGGTGGAACCGTGCCGGGTGAAGTGGCCGAGCATGCGGTTGGCGACCGCCCGGGTCTCGCCCGGTGCCAGGGGAGTCGCGTCGAACAGGGCGCCGGTCCACAGTGATGCGAGCGCGGCGTGCCGGTAGGTGAGCGAGCGGCCCTGGACGAGTGGCGAGCCGTTGGCGCCGATCAGGAGCCGCTGGTCCGCGAGGAAGCGCCGCAGCCGCGAGCGATAGCGGTGGAGCAGGCCCTCGGGTGCGGCGTCGCCGAGGATGCGGCAGAACCACAAGGGGTAGAGGTGCATGGCCCAGCCGTTGTAGTGGTCGAAGTTGCGGTGCTCGCCACCGGTGAGCCCGTCGGAGTACCAGCCGTCGCCCGCGTACCAGTCATCGGTGAGGGCGATGACACGGTCCAGGTCCTCCTGGCACCAGTCGCCGCCTGCCGTACGGGCGAATGCCTCGGTGACGCCCTGGAACCAGATCCAGTTGTTGCCCGGCATCGTGTCGCCGGTCATCGGGGCCAGCCAGTCCAGCATCCGCTGCCTGACGCGGTCGTCCAGGCGGTCCCAGATCCAGGGCCGGGTCTCGTGCAGCGCGAGGGCGACGGACGCGGCTTCCACCTTTGCCTGGTTGCACTCGGCGAAGGTGGGCCAGCGCTGCGGATTCTTCGGGTCGGTGCCGGCCGCCAGGCCCTGCGCGTACCAGTCGGCCAGGCCGTGCGGGTCGGCACCGGCCGCTCCGGCGAGGCGGAAGCCGGCGAGCAGAAAGGTGCGCGCGAAGCCTTCGAGCCCGTCGCTGCGGCGGCCGTTGATACTAGGGGTGCCGGGCAGCTGGATCAGGGATCGCTGCTCGTTGGCGTGAGGCCGCACCGCGAGCAGCAGCCGGTCGGCGGTCCGCTCCCAATGAGCTCGGTCCTCGGCGGGGGTGTGGTTCATCGGACGGGGTCTCCTGTGCCTGTTCGTGCGTGTCCTGTGTTCGGCTGCGCGGAGGCGGCCCCGCGTGGCGCAGTGATCGGGCGTGCCCGGAAGGGAGAGGGCGGCTACTCCTTCGTCTCTCAGGCCAGGCGGCGGAGCGTCTCGCGGGTGACCTCGCCCAGCAGGGGATCGCCCGCCAGCCACCGCTCGACCTCGGCGACCGCGTACCGGCCGAGCCGGCGCACCTCGCTGCCCTGCGCGCCGGCGATGTGCGGGGTGACCAGCACGTTGGGGAGTCGCAGCAGGGGATGGCCAGGAGGCAGGGGTTCGGGGAACGTCACGTCCAGATAGGCCTCCAGGCGGCCGGCGGAGCACGCATCGGTCAGGGCCTCGGTGTCGACGAGCGCACCGCGGGCGGTGTTGATCAGCGCGCCTCCGTCGGGGATGAGGGCGAGCATCTCGGCGTCGAGCAGGCCGGTGGTCTCCGGCAGGAGCGGTGCGTGGACACTCACCACCCCGGACCGGCGGCACAGCTCCGGGAGTTCGACCCGCATCGCACCGAGTCGCAGCGCCTCCTCGTCCGTGACGTGGGGATCGCTCAGGAGCACCTCGAAATCCGCGTCGGAGCGGTCCAGTTCGGCGATCACCCGGCGGCCGATGCGTGAGGCGCCGATGATGCCGACGGTGTGTCCGTCGGAGCCCGAACGGCTGTCGAACGCGGGCCAGCCGTCGAGGTGGCCCGCCGTCATGGTCAGTGTCCGCCGGGCTGCGAGCGTGATCAGTGCAACGGTGTACGCGGCGACGGGGGCCGCGTTGGCATCCGCTGCCGACGACACGACGATGCCGCGTTCCCATACTGCCTCGCTCACCAGCGACCTGACACTGCCGGCCGCGTGCATGACGGCACGCAGCCGGGGCGCCCGCGCCAGGACGTCGGCCGTGAGCCTGGGGCAGCCCCAGCCGCTGATCAGGATCTCCGCGTCGGCAAGGGCGTCCGGGAACCAGCGGTGGGGATCAGGGCGCGGCGGATCAGGGGCGAGCAGGACGGACTCGGAGAGCTGCGCGCGCAGCTCCGGTGCAAGCACCTGGCCGACGATATCGGGGTCCATCACACATACGGCCTGGGGACGCCGGTGGCGTGGCCGTCGGACTGTCACGGGAAGGGTCCTCCTTCGTCACGAACCGTGCGGGGCTTCCTCTGCATCGCGCCCGGTCAGCCGCGTGGCATCCGCAGCGTCACTATCTGGAAGGGCCGCAGGCCGAGTACGACGCCGTCCTCGGTACGCAGCGGCGGCTCGGCGTCCGCGAGCGGGCGTTCCAGCAGATCCGCCAGGACGGCCCTGCCGGTGAAGGCGCCGTCGACGGACACAGTCACCTGTGCCCGGCCGCCGTGCGCCTCGTAGAGACGGACGATCAGGTCACCGCTGCGGTCGTCGGCCAGCTTCACCGCGCTCACCACCACGGCATCGTGGTCGACGCCCACCAGAGGCGCGACACCGGCGGCCGTACCCGTGACCCGCCGCTCGGTCAGATTGGCCCGGTAGCCCTCGCGGACCGCGTCGCCGATCGTCGCACCCGGCACCAGGGCGTGCCGGAAGCGGTGCACGCCCTGATCCGTCTCAGGGTCGGGATACCGGGGGGCACGCAGCAGCGAGGCGCGCACCGTGGTGGTCGTACCCGCGTCGGCGTCGCGTACCGCCCGGGTCACGTCGTGGCCGTAGGTGGCGTCGTTGACCACCGCGACGCCCCAGCCCGGCTCGTCGACGTGGACGAAGCGGTGGTTGCACGCCTCGAACCTGGCCCATTCCCAGCTCGTGTTCTGGTGGGTGGGCCGGTACACATGGCCGAACTGTGTCTCCGAGGCGTACCGGTCGGCCTTCACATCCAGCGGGAAGGCCAGCTTCAGGAAGCGCTCGGTCTCGTGCCAGTCCACCTCGGTCGCGATGTCGAGACGGTTCGCGTCCACCGGAACGGACAGGAGCTGAGTGACCCGCGAGGCGCCGAAGGCCCGCTCGACGCGTACCGAGGTGCCCTCGACCCGCAGCTCGGACACATCGGTGAGATCGCTGGTGACGTTCCGGTAGAAGGCGTCGACGTCCCATGCGTCCCACTCGTTGGGAAGGTCGGGGTGGAGCTGGAGAAGGTTGGCTGCCTGCCCCGGCGCGATCGACTCCCGGCCCGCCGCATGGTCATGGGCGGACACCACGAGACCGCGTCCGTCGACCACCACCCGCAGCAGACCGTTGTCCAGGACGTAGCCGCCCTCCTCGCGCGGGACGGGTGTGACCGAGTTGCCGGACGTCGTCCGAAACGAGGCGCCGCCGGCGGCGACACCGCCGCGCGCGTGCGGTGCGGAGTTGAACACCAGGTCGCTGCCGCCCGAGGCGTCACCGGCGAGCGCGCGCTGGGCCTCCGCGATGACGGACTCCAGCTCCTGGGCCAGGCGCGCATAGGTCTGACGTGCCTCGCGATGCACCCAGGCGATGGAGGAGCCGGGCAGGATGTCGTGGAACTGATGAAGCAGCACGGTCTTCCAGATGCGGTCGAACTGCTCGTAGGGGTAGGGCGCCCCTGCGCGCACCGAGGCGGTGGCGGCCCACAGTTC
This sequence comes from Streptomyces sp. NPDC058221, assembly GCF_042882365.1. Taxonomy (NCBI): domain Bacteria; kingdom Bacillati; phylum Actinomycetota; class Actinomycetes; order Kitasatosporales; family Streptomycetaceae; genus Streptomyces; species Streptomyces sp. NPDC058221. Next base: position 43,172 of record NZ_JBHVWF010000017.1, read on the forward strand.
GGCCTCGGTCAGCAGGGACTCACTGCGTCGGTTGCCGCGTTTGGTCTGCGCCTGGCTGGTGAGGGTGGCTCGGTGCAGTTCGAGGTACAGCTCGCCGACCCATACGGGCGGGTCGGGGTACTCGGCCTGGGCCTTGTCGAAGAAGTCGACAGGGCTGGCCCACTCGACGGTCGCCGAGCCTTCCAGACTGCGCAGCCGGGCCGCCTTGGCGACCATCTCGCGCGTGGTGCCGCCTCCGCCGTCGCCGTATCCGACCGGTGCGAGAGAGCGGGAAGCGGCGCCCTTCTCCTTGAAGTTGCGTGCCGCGTGGGCGATCTGCTGTCCGGTCACTTCGCAGTTGTAGGTGTCGACGGGCGGGAAGTGGGTGAAGATCCGGGTGCCGTCGATGCCCTCCCACCAGAAGGTGTGGTGCGGGAAGGCGTTGGTCCGGCTCCAGGAGATCTTCTGCGTGAGCAGCCGTGTGGAGCCGGCCGCCTTGATGATCTGCGGCAGGCCGGCCGCGAAGCCGAAGGTGTCGGGGAGCCAGACCTCGTGGTCCTCCCGTCCGAACTCCTCAAGGAAGAACCGCTTGCCGTGCACGAACTGGCGGGCCATCGCCTCGGAACCCGGCATGTTCGTGTCGGACTCCACCCACATCCCGCCGACGGGCACGAACCTGCCGTCTGCCACCGCCTTCTTGACCCGCGCGTACACCTCGGGCCGGTGCTCCTTGATCCACGCGTAGTGCTGGGCCTGCGACATGGCGAACACGAAGTCGGGCTCGTCATCGAGCAGGGCGACCATGTTGGAGGAGGTCCGGGCGACTTTGCGGACCGTCTCACGCAGCGGCCACAGCCATGCCGAGTCGATGTGGGCATGGCCGACGGCGCTGATGCGATGCGCCGCGGGGACGGCGGGCGCGGCGAGCACGTCGGTCAGTTCGCTCCGTGCGGCCGGAGCTGTCCCGGGCACGTCCTGGAGGTTCAGTGCGTCCAGGGCACGGCCGACCGCACGCAGGATCTCCCAGCGGCGCGCCCCGTCGACGGGTAGCTCCGCCATCAGCTCGCCCAGGACCTCAAGGTCCATGACGAGGTTCCAGACCGTCTCGTCGAAGACGGCCAGCCGCATCTCGCCCAGCACGTACTGGGGCGCGTCCCCGGAGGTCGTCCTGTCACCCATCCGGGTCGGCCGGAAGGGGACGCCGGACGCTTCGAGATCAGGGTTGGAAGCGGCTTCGATGTGCCAGTGGACCTGCTCACCGCCTGCTACGGGAGATCCGACGCGCACGTATGCATGACGCGGGTGGATTCCCTTGACCGGTGTGCCGTCCGGCCGGTGGACAAGACCCTCGCACTGGAATCCTGGGGTGCGGGGGGTGAAGCCGAGGTCGAGCACGGCCTCGACGGTACGTCCCGACCATGCGGCCGGAACGGTGCCGGTGACCTTGAACCAGCTGGTTCCCCACGGGGTGCCCCACGGTGTGCCGGGGGCGACGGGCCGGGTGGGCGCCGCCAGTCCTTCGGCCACGGGCACGGGTTCGCCCGGGGCCGACCAGATCTCCACGGCCAGGGGGGTGGAGGCGGGGTATACGGCGGGTCGGATGCGTTCCCTGAGGACGCGGTCCAGGCGTGCTTCGACCAGGTTCCGGTCGTCGTGCATGAAAGAGGTCTCCTGTTGCTGCGGGGGGTGCGGACAGAGCCGTGGGCTTTCGTGTGGCCCGCGCAGGCCTAGGGCGTCTCCGGTGTCCGGTGCAGCCGCAGGGTGCGAATCTGGAAGGGGCGCATCCGGAAGGCTGCGGAGGCGGTGCCCGCGGTCAGCGGCAGTTCACGCTCCGGGTGCTCCAGAAGGTCGCAGTCGCTGACGCGGACGAGGGGGAAGCCTGCCGTGAGCGTGGCGGATACCGTGCCGCCGCACGCCTCGTACAGGCGGACCACCACATCGCCGCTGCGGTCGTCGGCCAGCTTCACCGACTCCACCACGACATCGGAACTGTCCACGAGGATCAGCGGAGTCGCCGATGCGGGAGCGGGCCGCAGCGGCAGGTTCAGCGCGTAGCCGCCCGCGATGGCCTCCTCGATCCCGGCTCCCACCAGCAGTGCGTAGGTGAAGGTGTGCCGGCCCCGGTCAGCCTGCGGGTCGGGGCTGTGCGGTGCACGCAGCAGGGAGAGGCGCAGGGTCGTGGTGGTGCCGCCGTCCTCCCGGGTGTCACGGGCGATGTCGTGTCCGTAGGTCGAGTCGTTGAGCACGGCGGCTCCCCAGCGGCGTTCGCCGACGTGCACCCAGCGGTGGGCCCACAGTTCGAAGCGGGCCGCGTCCCAGCTCGTGTTCTCGTGCGTGGGCCGCCGCACGTGACCGAACTGGATCTCCGCGCTCTCCTGTTCGGCGTGCACATCGAGCGGCCAAGCGGCCTTGAGGACGGTGTCGCGCTCCTGCCAGTCGACGTCCGTGCGCACGGTGAGCTGCTTGCTCTCCGCAGCAAGCTCCAGATGCTGGACCAGGACCGAGGATCCGAACCTGCGTTCCACGCGTACGGACGCCAGCAACGGACCGCTCTCGGCCAGGGTGACCGAGTGGGCTTCGCGCAGATCCTTCACGGTGTCGCGGTAATAGGAGTCGATGTTCCAGGCGGACCAGACGTTCGGGTCGTCCGGGTGCAGCTGGAGAAGGTTACCGGCGGCTCCCGGGGCGATGGCATCGCGGTCGGCCGTGTGGTCGTACACCGACGTGATCAGGCCCTGGCCGTCGATCCGCACGGTGAGAACACCGTTGTCCAGGACGAATCCGCCGGATTCGGGGCCGGCGGTGACAGGTGCGGCGGGCGCCTGCAGGGTGCCGCCGGAGCCCAGCGCGGGAACGTCGGCCAGGACGGCCAGCCGTCCGTCGGACAGGCGCTGGCCACCGGACACGGTGGTGCCGGACGCGGCAGGGAGAGTGGTCACCTCACGGCGGTGGTAGGGGCCGGCGTTGAGGAATGCGTCGGACGGCGTGTCCCTCAGATGGCTGACCGCCTCGTCGATGACCGCCTCGATGTCCACACGCAGTTCGCCGTACACCTGCTCGGCCTGCTGGTGGACCCAGGCGATGGAGGTGCCGGGCAGGATGTCGTGGAACTGGTTGAGCAGAACCCTCCGCCAGACCGATTCCAACTGCTCGTACGGATAAGGGGCGTCGGCCCGCACCGCTGCCGTGGCGGCCCACAGCTCGGCCTCGCGCAGCAGCGCTTCGGAACGCCGGTTGCCCCGCTTGGTGCGGGCCTGGCTGGTGTAGGTGCCGCGATGGTTCTCCAGGTACAGCTCGCCGCGCCAGACGGGAAGCTGTCCGTATTCGGCGCGGGCCGCTTCGAAGAAGGCGTTCGGGTCTCCGACCTCCACCCGGGGCGAGCCCTCCAGGTCGCGCAGCCGCCGGGCCTTTTCCATCATGGAGCGGGTGGGGCCACCGCCGCCGTCTCCGAAGCCGAAGGGGACGAGCGAGCGCGTCGCCGGCCCCTTGTCGGCGAAGTTCCGCTCGGCGTGCGCGACTTCCGATCCCTTGAGCTCTGCGCAGTAGCTGTCGACGGGCGGGAAGTGGGTGAAGATCCGGGTCCCGTCGATGCCTTCCCAGGCGAAGGTGTGGTGCGGGAGCTTGTTGGTCTCGTTCCAGGACAGCTTCTGGGTGAGGAACCAGCGGGCGCCCGCCAGCTTGGCGAGCTGCGGATAGGCAGCGGTGTATCCGAAGGAGTCCGGCAGCCACACCCCGTCCTGTCCGATGCCGAATTCGTCCGCGAAGAAGCGTCGTCCATAGACGAGCTGACGCGCCAGCGCCTCGCCGCCGGGCAGATTTCCGTCGGCCTCCACCCACATGCCGCCGACCGGTGCCCAGGTGCCGGCGGCAACGGCCTTCTTGATCCGGTCGAAGACTTCGGGGTGCTGCTCCTTCGTCCAGGCGTACTGCTGCGCGGAGGAGCAGGCGAAGACGAGTTCGGGGTACTCCGCCGCCATGGTCGTCATGTTGGTGAAGGTCCGCGCGCACTTGCGTACGGTCTCCCGCACCGGCCACAGCCACGCGGAGTCGATGTGGGCGTGGCCGACCGCGGCGATCGTGTGCGCGGAGGCGTGCGCCGGCCGGGAGAGGGCGTCGGCGAGGAGGTCGCGGCCGGCGCGTGCGGTACCCGCGATGTCGTGCGGGTCGAGGGCGTCCGCCGCCCGGCGCAGTGCGTACATGATCTCGTGGCGGCGCGACGAGCCGTCGGGCAGCTCGTGCATCAGCTCGTCCAGGACTTCGATGTCGTGGATGAGGTGCCACACGTTTTCGTCGCGTACGGCGATCTCGGCCTGCCTGAGCCGGTACAGGTGTTCGTCACCCGCGGTCTCACGGGAGCCGAAGTGGGTCCCCCTCGCCTGGCTCCCCGAGATGTTGGGGTTGGCGGCCATCTCCACCATCAGGTCGACGGACTCACCGCCCGTCGCGGCCGTCGTGAGCAGGACACTGCGACTGTGGGGGTGCAGGCCCTGCACGGGGGAGCCCGCGCTGTAGACCAGGCCCTCCGCCTGCCCACCGGGACCGCGGGTCAGGTCGAAGCCCAGATCGAACACGGCCTCGACGCGCCGGCCGGCCCACTCGGCCGGGACCTCGGCGGTCGCCCTGAGCCAGGTGGTCGCCCACGGCCCGCCCCACGTGTCGCCCTGCGCCATCGGCTCGTAGGACGCGCCCTGCGCCTCGGCGAACGGCACGGGCTCACCGTCGACGTGCCAGGCGCTGAGGCCGAGTGGGCGCACAGCCGGGTACAGGGCGGGGCGGACGACCCGTTCGAGGAGCTTGCGGATGCGGGCTTCGGTGGTCCGGCGGTCGTCATGCACAGTGCGGGTCCATTTCGTGAGGTGCAGGGTGGATCGGTGAGGTGGGTGGGGGACCGGAAACGGTCCGGTTCATGTGTTCAGACTCGCCTGGTACGTCTCGAACTCGCCCCGCATCGTGTCCCCGATGCTCCGGCGCCAGCTCTTCACCGCGCCCTGGACGTCGCCCCAGTCGGCGTCACCCCGCATGTAGCCCTTCAACGGACCCTCGATGATGTCCTGTTTGGCCTTGTCGCCGTATGTGACGTTGGTTTCCGAGTACAGGCCGTAGGCCGCATTGGGCACGAGGACCTCCACAGCGCGTTTCTGGAACTCGTACTGGCGCCGGACGGGCTCGGCGTCCTGCGGGTAGTAGACGCTCTGCGGTGCGTCCGTGGTGAACGTGGTGGGAACAGCCACATCGGTGGCGCCGACCGGGCTCATGACGGGGTCGGGACCCTTGTAGGCGAAGTCGTGTCCCTCCACGCCGTACTTGCGCAGCAGGTAGTGGTCGGTGCCGAAGGGCGAGGCGAGCAGGTTGAACGCTCGCAGCAGCTGCTCGATGCGCTCCTTGGGAGCCTTCTTCAGGGCGAGCATCGCGAAGTTTGACGGACCGGCCCAGTGGGATCCCCGACCGCCGTCGAACCCGGGCGCGACCATGGCGTCGACATCGAACTTCGGATCCGTGGCGCCGTACTGGAGGAGGTACTGGTTCCAGGCGGACAGACCGTCGTAGTTCATGGCTACCTGACCGTTGCCGAACCAGTCCTTGAACTTGCCGACGGTGGTGAAGCCGTCGGGGTGGAACGTCTGCGCCTTGACGAGCCGGCGCATGGCGTCGAGGGCCTGATGGAGGATGTCGCTCTCCTCCAGCCACCAGGTGAACCTGCCGTTCTTCTCCCGCCACTCGTTCGCGCCGTGCAGCATCTCCAGGACGAAGTAGAGCGTGACGGTGGGGTCGCCGTTGGCGTACTTGGCGTGCCTCGGGTCGGAGAGGTCCCTGGACAGCTTGAGGAATTCCTCGAACGACGTGGGATGCGGGTCCAGGTCCTTCTGCTTCATGATGTCGGCCCGGTAGAACATGGCGGATCCACTGTTCGCGCGAGGCATCGGCAGCCCGTACAGACCGCCCGCGAGCACCATGGGGCTCCATGAACTGCTCGGTATGTTCGCCAGGTAGGGGTAGCGACGTACTCCGCTGCCGGACAGGTACGGCGACAGGTCCTCGAACAGGGCGTTGAGCATGGCGGGCTGCCGGGGCGCCGTGGGCAGGACCAGCATGCCATCGGGGAGATCGCCGCCGGCCACGGTCAGAGCGAATTTCACCGGGTAGTTCGCTACTGGTACGACCTCATAGTTCAGCGTGGTGCCGAGGGTGTCGTTCAGCTTGCGCCACATCGGGTTCTTCGAAGCCGGTGGCGGTACGGGGCTGAACGTCAGGGTCATGACGTCGATGGACGGCCCCGTGGCCGGCGGCCCGTCGGGCGCTGCCGCAACCGGGTGCTTCGGGTAGTGGTAGTAGCCGCTGAGTACGCCGGCCTTCGTCCCCGGCAGATCCGGCTGCACATCCCGGTAGGGGACGTAGTCCGGCAACCGCACGTCGGCGTTGTCCGAGAGCGCCGGTTCGGCGCCTCCGTCACCGCAGGCCGCGAGGGCGGGCACGGCTGCGGTGGCGAGTCCCGCGAGGAGGACGTTTCTGCGGGTGAGGTGCGCACCCATGGGGAATCCCTTCGTCTGTGCGGTCGGCGCGGGGGGTGACAGCCCCGCACATGGCAGCCGGATCAGGAGCGGTGGGCGTCCGGGCCGGTCATCCCTTGACCGCGCCGATCATCACGCCCTTGGTCAGATGCCTCTGCAGGAAGGGGTAGATGACGATGATCGGGACGATGGACAGGATGAGGATGGCCGCCTGCAACGCCACCGACGGCGGCAGCGCGGCGGCGGGGTCGGACGTCTGTCCCTGACCGATGGCGGCGTTGTTGACCACATAGGTCTGAAGGACGAGTTGGAGAGGCCACTTGGCCGACTGGTTGATGTAGACCAGGGCGTTGAAGAACGCGTTCCAGTAGGAGACCGCGTAGAAGAGGCCGACCACCGCGATTGCCGCCTTCGACAGCGGCAGGACGATCCGGGTCAGAATGCGCCATTCGTTCGCGCCGTCGATCCGGGCGGCATCGATCAGTTCACTGGGCAGGCCGGTGAAGAAGGAGCGCAGGACGATGACGTTGAAGGCGTTCACAGCGGTGGGCAGGATGAGTGACCAGTAGCTGTTGATCAGGCCGAGCTGTTTGACGAGCAGGTAGCTCGGGATCAGTCCGGGCACGAACAGCAGCGAGAACACCAGGAGCAGCAGGATCGGCTTCTGGCCGTAGGAACCGGGCCGGCTCAGGCCGTAGGCGAGCGAGATGGACGCGGCCAGGCTGACCAGCGTGCCGACGAGGGTGATCCCGATGCTGACCAGCATGGCCCGGGAGACGAGGCCGCCGCCCAGCAGGGCGCGGTAGGAGTCCAGGGTGGGGTGGTTGGGCCACAGGACGAACCCGCCGGTCTTGTTGATCTGGACCGTGTCGGCGAGCGATGTCGAGAGCACCGCCAGGAAGGGGATGGCCACCAGGGCCAGACAGACGAGCACGATGAGGAACTTGACCGACCGCCACCACGGGGAACCGCCCGACTGTCCAGGGATCGCGCTGTAGGAGCGAGCGGGCCGGCGGCCCGCTGCGGAAAGAGTGCTCATTTGCGGTAGATGCCTTCCTCGCCGAGAAGATGGGCGATCTTGTTCGCCCCCAGTACCAGCGCCACCCCGACCATGCCCTTCACCAGGCCGACGGCCGCGCTGATGCCCCACTGCCCGGCGACGAGACCGTTGTTGTAGACGTAGGTGTCCAGCACCTCGGTGGTGTTCTTGTCCAGACCCGTCTGCTGCAGAACGATCTGTTCGAATCCCACACTCAGGGCGTCGCCGAGGCGAAGGATCAGCAGCAGGATCACGAGTCCGCGCAGGGCCGGCAGGGTCACGTGCCAGGTCTGCCGCAGCCGGCTGGCCCCGTCGACGGCGGCGGCCTCGTACAGATCGGTGTCGACTCGGGAGAGTGCCGCGAGGAACAGGATGGTGGCCCACCCGGTGTCCTTCCAGATCACCTGCGAGGTCAGCAGTTCCTTGAACAGGTCGGGATTGCCGATGATGTTCCAGGTCCCCATGCTGTGCGCCTGGAGGAAGACGTTCAGCAGCCCGCCGTTGCCCAGCATCTGCTGGAAGACGGCCACCACGACCACCCATGACAGGAAGTGCGGCAGGTAGAGCACGTTCTGTACCGCCCGCTTGACCCGTTCACTGACCAGGCTGTTCAGCAACAGCGCCAGCAGAATAGGCAGCGGGAAGACGAACACCACCTGGATGACTGTCAGTTCGAGCGTATTGACCAGTGCGTGCAGGAAGGCGGGGTCACCGTTGAAGAGGATCTTGAAGTTGTCGAAGCCGATCCACCTGCTGTGCGCGATGCCGGTGAAGGGCTGGTAGTCCTGGAACGCGATGACGTTGCCGAGCAGCGGCACGTAGTGGAAGAGCAGCAGCACGACGGTGCCGGGAACCGTGAACCAGAAGAGCCCCGTGTTGCGTCGGCGTGGCGGCGTGGAAGCGCCATCACCGGGCGGCCCCTCCCCTGTGTCCGGCCTGTGAAGCGGCCGGTCGACTGTGGTCATGTCGTGTGCTCCCTTTCCCCGAGATGCGGGCGGCCCCGTCCGCATCCGGACTGGCGAGGGCCATATAAATCCCATGGATTGCTCGACGTCAATGCTCTGGGCTGGGAAGACTCGTTGCCTGAGTGTTGCAGGGCGATTTCGAGAGGTGTAGAGATAGAGCGGCACCGAACTCGTTCTTCCAGGTGGCAGGCCTCTTGATCGGCACCGCAGAGGCGACTTCCTGAGCATGGCTGATACAGGCCGAATGGCCACTAAGTACTTTTACAGTTGGGGTCCCGAGAAATCATGCACAAGCCAGGTGAATTGTCATTTTCGGACCGGGATCTGGCCGAACTCAGCGCCTGGGCCCAGGACAGGGACGACCGGACCGTCCGGCTCAGAATCCTGCAGGACGCGGCAGTGGGCCTGTCCGTTTCCGAGAGCGCACGCGTCCTGGGTGTCTCACGCCCCACGGTGACGGCGTGGCGGCAGCGATACGCGGCACATGGCCTGGCCGGACTCGAACACCGGCCGCGCAGCGGGCGCCCGGCCCGCATCGACGAAGCCGACGTCGTCGCTGCCACGCTGGCCGGCCCCCCGCCGCCCCAGCAACTGTGGTCGGCCCGGGCGCTCGCCGACCATCTGGGGCTGTCCCACACCGCGCTCGGCAAGGTGTGGCAGCGGTGGCAGGTGCGGCCCACCGCCACGGACGCGCCCCTCGTGCTGCCGGTCGATCCGCCGCTGGCCTGCCACCGCCCGCAACTGCTTGCCGCGGGATCCTCGGCGGAGGGCACGGCCTTCATGGTGATCTGCGAGGCCGGCCCCTCCAGCCATCCGCGGATCGGCGCGGCGACGGCCGAGGAACGGCGGATGCGCTACGCGGCACTGACCGCCGTGATGCGCCGGACACAGCCGGGTGACGCGGACCAGGTACCGGTGCCCGGGGCCAAGCGCTCGCTGAACCAGCCGACTTGGGGCCCTGATGGGCGGGGGTCGGTGCCGGGGATGTCCGTCCCGGCTCTGCCGCCCTCGTTCGCCGTCCGATGGTCCGCGCGCCGGCTCCACGTCATCACCTGGGGAGACACCGCCGTCCCCGCCGGACTGCCGGGCACCACGAGGCAGCACACCGCGCCTGCCGCCATGAGCTGGGCGGCGACCGTCTGCCTGCTGGCCCAACTCGAACTGCAGCACCAGCCGCAGTCGGCACGCGTGGCCCTGGACTCACTGGCCGACGCGGCACGCGGCCTGTCCAAGTCGTCACAGGGCAGTCCGTTCTGGTGGCTCCGCGAGGCCCGCCAGGAGGCAGCGGTACGCCGGCGTACCGTGCACCGGGCGTTCGACCAGCTGGCTCTGGGCTCCTACAACGAGAAGCTGGTGATCGAGTCCATCAGGGTCAGGGGCTCCCTCAGCCGGGTCGAGATCGCCGAGCGCACCGGGCTGACCCCGCAAGCGGTCTCAAGGATCACCCGCAACCTGCTCACCACCGGGTTCCTCGTGGAGGAGGAGCGCCGCTCGACGGGCAAGGGCAAGCCACGGGTGCCGCTCAAACTCCGTCCGGACGCGGCCTGCGCCATCGGCATCCATGTCGATCCCGAGAAGATCACCCACGTCCTGGTCGACCTGTGCGGCAACGTGCGCTTCAGGGAATCCCTTGCCGTGACCGCGCAGAGCGACCCGCAGTCGTGCATGGAGTGGATGGCCGCGACGACGGCACAGGCCATCGAAGCGGCGGGCCCGCTCGGAGCGAAACTTCTCGGTGTCGGCGTGGCCGCGCCGGGCCCGCTGGACGTGCACGAGGGGGTTCTCCTCAACCCTCCGCTCTGGGCCGGCTGGGGCGAGGTTCCGTTGCGTGCCGAGCTGAGCCGCATACTGAACCTCCCGGTGCTCCTGGAGAAGGACGCGACGGCTGCCGCCATCGGCGAGCAGTGGCTCGGCGCGGGTGAGAGCAGCACCGACTTCGTCTACCTGTATCTCGGAGCGGGGGCCGGCAGCGGAGCGTTCCTCAACGGGGACGTCTACCGCGGTGCGTCGGGCAACGCCGGCGAGTTCGGTGAGCTGACCGCGTACGCCCTCGACCGGATGACGCCCGAGGGCGGGCCCGAGATGGTGCCCGAATGCGCCCCGATGTCCGCCGTGGTCGCCCGGGCCGCGAGCGCGGGACTGAATGCGGCGGACGGTGAGGTCAAGTACGACGCGGTGTGCGTCGCCGCGGCGAACGGCGACCCCCGCGCGGTCGACGCGATCCGCGACGTGGCACGGGTCCTGGCACAGGGCGCCGTCGCCATGACCGACCTCTACGACACCGACTTGATGATCGTCGGTGGGCCCGCGGTCCCGCCCGAGGTCGCCGAACTGTACCTGGCGGAGATCTCCGCGGCGGTGAACCGCTTCCCGATGGCCCGCCGGGTCCGCACGGTACGCGTCACGTATTCGACGCTGAGCGCCTCCGCGGCCGCGGTGGGGGCCGCGGCCGGCGTGTTCCACATGGCCTTCGCGCCACGCCTGCGCACCCACAGCGGCGCGAGCGTCTGAATCCGGAAACCGGACATGCCGGCCGCACCGTCCGCCGGTATCACCTGACCGACTCTGTGAGGGGAACGAGACGATGACTTCGGCGAAGCCGGAATCCGCAACACCAGGCACCCACCCGGCGGACTCCGGGGACCGGCACGGCCATCCGCGGCTGACGCAGTTGTTCCCACCCTCGTTGGTAGCCGCGCGCATGCCCGGGATAGGCAGTTGGGAAGGCGCACCGTCTCTGACGGACCCCAGGTGGCAGACGATCGGAGACGGCACACGCAAGCATGTCCTGGAGGCGGCGTCGGCCTCGCTCGGTCTGCCATGGCCCGGCCTGCCTGCCTCGTTGTTTGCCCGCTTCGCACGCGACGGCGACCGCGCCGGCTACCAGACACCCGTCTTCGCACGGCGGGCCCGGCTCGCCCGCGCCGTCCTGGCGACGGCGATGACCCCGGAGAAGACGAGCCGCAGAGCCGCGTTCGTCGACGAGGTCATGGACGGCGTGTGGAACCTGTGCGAGGAGACGACCTGGGCATGGCCGGCCCACGACTTCAGGGTCCTCGGCCCCCGGCACGGCCTCCTGCCCGATCCGCATCACCCCACTCTGGACCTCGGCGCCTCGGGGACGGCCGTTCTGCTGGCCCTCACCGACGCGATCGTGGGCGACGAACTGGACCGGTGCGATCCGCTGGTACGCCGACGGCTGCGCGCCGAGGTGTCCGCCCGTGTCCTGCGGCCCTATCTGGAGCGGAACGAGTGGGGGTGGTACGACGGCACGACAGCCAAGCTCAATAACTGGAATCCGTGGATCCACTCGGAGTTGCTGCTGGCCACGGCTCTGACCGAGGAATCCGACGACCGTCGCGCCGCGCTGGTGTGCCGCATCCTCCAGGGGCTGGAGAACTACCTCCGCGCCCATCCGCGCGACGGCGGCTGCGACGAAGGGCCGCACTACTGGTGGCGGGCCGGGGCCAGCCTCTTCGAATGTCTGGAGACCGTCTCCTCGCTGCTGGGCACCGACGCGGGCGTCTTCAGCCATCCGCTGATCCGTGCCATGGCCCGCTACCCCGTCTCCACCTGGATCGGCGACGGGTGGGCCGTCAACTTCGCCGACGGCCCGGCCCGGCCGCGCGAGGCCGAGCCTGCGCTCCTCCACAGATTCGGCCGTCGCACCGGCCAGCCGGAGGTGAGTGCCCATGCCCGGGCCCTGCGCGGGAACGCAGATGCGGCACTCCCGGCGGCCGACGGTGCGTTCGACCTCCGCCGCGCCGTGGACGTCCTGCTCGACACGGAGTGGCGCACGGCGCCGCCCGCGGCCCTTCCGCTGCCCGAGCACACATGGCTGCCCGACACTCAGGTCCTGGTGGCCCGCGCGGAACCCGGCACCGTGCGGGGGCTGCTCGTGGCGGCCAAGGGCGGGCACAACGACGAGAGTCACAACCACAACGACGTCGGTACGTTCATCATCGCCCTCGACGCCCACCCGCTGGTCATCGATGCCGGTGTGGGCACTTACCGCAAGGAGACGTTCAACGAAGAGCGCTACGGGATCTGGTCGATGACGAGCGAGTACCACAACGTGCCCCACGTCAACGGCTTCGGCCAGCCACCTGGGGCGCGGTTCCGGGCAGGGGCCGTGGCCGCTCACCGCAGCACGGACACGGACGAGCTGACCTGTGATCTGGCACCCGCCTATCCGTCCCAGGCAGATGTGGAGAGCTGGTTCAGGACCGTCCGCCTCGTTCGCGGATCCGACGAGCGCGTCGAGGTCGATGACGCCTGGACGTGCGGGACCCCGCCCGGTTCCCTGGCCCTGCATCTGCTTGTCAGCGGCGTGCTGACGATCGAGTCGGACGGCGCAGGACGCGTCAGCCGGCCGGATGGTCGTGGTCTCCAACTCACCTGGAATGGCGATGAGTTCGAAGCGGATGTGGAGGATATCCCCCTCAGCGACGCGGCGTTCACCGGAGTGTGGGGTGCGTCGGTCCACCGGCTCGTCCTCACAGCCCGACGGCCCGGGGCCGAGGGCAGCCACACGCTGGTGGCACGCCCGCTGAATCCCTGATATTTCCCTGTGCGTCGGTTCACCCTGTGCGGCACCCGGCGGCCCGGCACCTCGCCTGCCGGCGGGTGTCCGGACGGCGGAACCTCCCCGAATGTAAAAGTAGTTTCGATCCTCCTCGGGCCCCGGAGAGAACCCCGGGGGCAAGCGTCCGGAGCGCGTTATGCGCCCAACATCGCCAGTTCACACCCGGCAGACGTGAAACCCTGCCGGAAGGCAACAAGGTTTCCACGCCTGAGTTCTCCCAGGCCTTGCCGGCCGGAAGTATTGACGTAACGCAATCCATTGAATTTCCTTGCTCTCGGCCGCCCCGGAACGGCGCGGCATCCCCGGGCACACAAGAACCCCGCGCCGCCCCCCACAGCGCGCCGGTCCTGTGGGCTGCCCGGCTCTCCCCAGCCCGGTTCGCCAACTCCATTCCCCAGAGGAGTTCCCATGCAACAGCTGTCCAGACGCACGGCCATTGTCAGCGGCGTGCTCGCCGTCGCCGGCGTGGCACTGGGCCGCGCTCCGGCCTCGGCGGCCGTTCCCGGCCAATCCAACGGCGGCGTGCGCATCATGCCGCTCGGGGATTCCATCACCGACGGATACACGCCCTATCCGGGCGGGTATCGCGTCAAACTGTGGCACCTGCTGGCCGTCGGCGGCTACACCGTCGACTTCGTCGGAACCCAGACCAACGGCCCCGCCGAACTGGGCGACCGCGACCATGAGGGCCACCCCGGCTGGCGCATCGACCAGCTCTACGCGAACATCGACACCTGGCTCGGCCAGAGCGACCCGCGCACCATCATGCTGCTCATCGGGACGAACGACCTCAACCAGAACTACGACATCGCGAACGCCCCCGCGCGCCTCTCCGGACTGATCGACCGTATTCGCGCAGGGGAACCGCAGAGCGAATTGTTCGTAGCGACCGTCCCGCCGCAGTCCAACGCCACCCTCGAAGGCCGCGTCAAGGCATACAACTCCGCGATTCCCGCAGTCGTCGCGTCCAAGGGGTCACGTGTCCACCTGGTGAAGATGTACGAAGCGCTGACCACTTCGGATCTCGCGGACGGAATTCACCCCACCAGGGCTGGCTACGAGAAGATGGCCGCCGTTTGGTTCAACGCCCTGCGCTCTGTGCCTTCCTCGCTCGTCCCGCTCGGAGCGGGACAAGCGGCAGCACGCTGAACGACCGGCACACCCAGAAATGTTCAGGCGACTTCTGGCATGCCCTTTTCCGGAACCACTCAAATTCAAGCGGAGGATCAGCATGGCCGAGCACAAGCATTCCCGACGGAAATTCCTGCGTGGCGCCGGCGCCGTCGGCATAGGCGCGGCGGGACTGATCGGGGCCGCCAACCTGGCCTCGGCCAGCGGGGAGACCACGGGCACCGGTTCGGGCTCCCGGACGGAACCTGCCCGGCCGAAGGCCGCCGCGGCCCCCGGGGTCAAGGGCAAGGTGTACGCCGGATACCAGGGCTGGTTCGCAGCCGCGGGCGACGGGTCGCCCGTCAACGCGTGGACGCACTGGGCCAGTGGCACCCCGGCCCCCGGGAACCAGTCGTTCGAGCTGTACCCGGACATCTCGATCTATCCCGCGTCCGGGCTCTATCAGACCGGCTACGCGAATCTCGGCGACGGCCGGCCGGCCAAGCTGTTCAGCTCGTACTCCACAGCCGTGGTCGACCAGCACTTCAAGTGGATGCAGGAGTACGGAATCGACGGCGCCGCCCTGCAGCGATTCGGCAGCGACATAGCCGCTGTCGGCCAGCCTCGGCTCAAGCAGCGCAACGACATTCAGTCGAAGGCCCGGGACGCCGCCCAGAAGTACGGCCGCGGCTTCTACATCGAGTACGACATCAGTGGCCTCACCGACGCCAACCTGGTGTCGACGATCCAGAACGACTGGACGAACACCATCACCGGGTCACTCGGGCTGACCAGCTCGCCGTCCTACGCCCACGAAGGCGGAAAGCCGGTGGTCGAACTGTGGGGCATAGGCGTGACCAACCGGGCCGGAACGGCACAGGGCTCACTGGAGATCATCAACTGGTTCAAGAAACAGGGCTGTTACGTCATCGGCGGCGTGCCGCGCGGCTGGCGCACCGACTCCAACGCCAAACCGGGCTTCGGCTCCGTGTACGCGGCACTCAACATGGTCTCACCGTGGAACGTCGGCAATCCCAACGTCGATCAGCAACTGTTCAACGACGACATGACCAAGCTCAAAGCCAACGGGCAGGACTATCAGCCCGTGATCTACCCGGGCTTCGCCTGGTCCAACTGGCATGACGGATCGCCCAAGAACGAGATCTCCCGGAAGTCGGGCGACTTCATGTGGCAGCAGGCCGTGGCGGTCGCCAGGTCCGGTACGAAGTCGGCCTTCATCGCCATGTTCGACGAGTACGACGAGGCCACGGCCATCGCGCCGGCGGCTACGGACAAGTCGCAGATCCCGTCGAACCAGTACTTCCTCACCCTCGATGCCGACGGCACTCATCTCTCGTCCAACTTCTACCTGCGCCTTGCCGGCGCAGCGACCAAGATGATCAACGGCTCGACCGGCATCGTCACCGAGGTCCCGATCCCGCCTGTCGGGTGATCTGACGCACGCCGCCCGACGACTTCCGGAAGCCGGAAGCTCACCTGACAGAGCCCCCGGCTTCCGGATCCCGGGACGTCGGCAGCGGCCCCCGCCGGACATCCACAGGACCCGTGCCAACGTTCCCCTCACACCTGAGCGGATTCCCCCTTCACCGAGGCGGTTGCCCATGTCCCTGTTCGACCTTCCCCTCCACGAACTCCGCCTCTACCGGAGCGAGTCCACCGAACCCGGGGACTTCGACGCCTTCTGGGACAAGACCCTCCAGGAAGCCCGTGAGCGTGAAGTGGGCGCCCGCTTCGAGCTGGTGGAGACCGGACTGTCAACGGTTCAGGTGTACGACGTCACCTTCGCCGGTTTCGATGGCCACCCGGTCAAGGGCTGGCTGCGGTTGCCGGCCGGCGCCACGGAACCCCTGCCGCTGATCGTGGAGTTCGTCGGCTACGGCAATGGGCGCGGGCTCCCGCACGAGCACCTGTTGTGGGCATCGACGGGACGGGCGCACTTCGTGATGGACACCCGCGGACAGGGCAGTGCCTGGGGTGGCGGGGGTGCCACTGCGGACCCGGTGGGCGCCGCACCGGCGTTCCCCGGATTCATGACCCGCGGCATCGACGCCCCGGAGAACTACTACTACCGCCGCGTCATCACCGACGCCGTGCGCGCGGTCGAGGCGGCCCGCTCACATCCGCTGACCGACCCGGCGCGCACCGTCGTCATCGGCGTGAGCCAGGGCGGCGGCATCGCGCTCGCCGTGGGCGGCCTGGTTCCCGATCTGGCCGCGGTCGCGCCGGACGTGCCCTTCCTGTGCGACTTCGCACGCGCGGTCTCGCTGACCGACCAGCACCCGTACCGGGAGGTCGGTCTGTACCTCAAGACGCACCGCGGCCGCACCGGGAGCGTCCTGAGCACGCTGTCCTACTTCGACGGCGTGCACTTCGCAGCACGCGGCCGGGCACCCGCTCTGTTCTCGACGGCACTGGAGGACCGGACCTGCCCGCCGTCGACCGTCTTCGCGGCCTTCAACGCCTGGGCGCACAAGGAGAAGAGGATCGAGGTGTACGACTTCAACGACCACGAGGGCGGCGGCCCGTTCCAGGAGGCGGCGAAGGTGCGCTGGCTCACCTCTCATGCCGCGTAGGGCTCCAAGGCCTCCGACAGACCGGCGGCCGGCGCTCAGGTCCCCGGCGGAGCCCCCGTCGGCAGGGGGGCCCAGCCGTGGGTGAGCCGCCAATGGCGTCCGGACCTCAGATGGCTCACCACCGCGCGTTGCAGTGTGGTCAGCTGCGGCAGCCGGTCGAGGGCCGTGGTGCCCGGCGGGGTGTGGAAGACGAAGTCGATGATGTCGTCGTCGCCGACGGGCCGGGTGCCGAAGGGGGTGAACCGCTGCTGGAAGCGGACGATGTTCGCCGTAGGTGGCAGATACGCGGCGAGCTGCTCGTCCAGGAGCCAGGAGCTGCAGGTGGCGAACCGGGCGGGCTCGTCGGGGAAGTGCCGTGCGAGGAAGGTCCGCGCTGCTCGCAGTGACGCCTCGCACCCTGCCGGGGTCAATGGCCCCTCCTCGGGGATGTGCACGCCCAGGACCCGTTCGCCGTCGGCGGGCCCGTCCGGCCCGGGCGGGCCGCCGAGCGCGGCTGTGTCCAGGGTGGTGCGCTCGAACTGCAGGCGCCCGAGCCGGTGCAGCGTGCCACGGAAGTGCCGCATCACCCAGCGCTGCCGGTCGAAGCCGCCGGTGCCGTGCGCGAGACGGTATGCGGCCGTCTTGGCTCCGACGTCGGCGAAGGTGGCGGCGACGACGTCGTCGGGAACACCGATACGGCGCTGCCGCTCCAGGGCCCGGGGGAGTGCCAGCAGGTACAGGTGGAGGTAGAAGTAGCGTCCGGCCTCGCCGAACGCGACGGGCGCGTCGGGCCAGACCGTGTCCCGCGGCCCGGGCGCCGTGCCGGAGAACAGGGCCCGGTGGCACTGGCGCAGCGCTCGCCACCGTTCCGGGGTGCATGCCGGGTCCGGCATCGTGGCCAGGACCGGACCACGGTCCTCGGCGGGGACGGCGAGGATCCGCATGCGGCGGCGGGCTTCGCCTTGCGCTACCGGCTCGGGGTCGGGGACGTCGCACGCGGTCCTCTGCCGGCCGAGGAGGTCCAGCCAGTCCTCGACGTCCGGCGCGGTGGGAGTGGGCGTCATCGGTGTGCCGCCCGCAGCAGTTGGTGGCGCAGCGTGTCGATCCGCGCCAGGCTGTCGTCGAGACCGCCGGAACGGGAGCGCAGCAGCCAGCACGCCCGCTGCTCGGCGAGCAGCGGGTCCAGGCGCCGCAGCAGCCGGCGTGCGGCGCCGGCGGGGATCGCGTCGGCCGCGCCGCCGGCTTCCGTGCGGGCGCGCAGGAGATCCACGGCGAACTGCGCGAGGTCGATCGCGTGCAGGAGCTCACGGACCACGACATCGCCGTCGGCCGCGGCCGGCTCCGCGGCGGACAGGTCGAGGCGGCACTCGGCCAGGGTGCCCCCGGCCACGTCCAGGGCGGTCGGCGCCGGCAGGTCCGGCATCGGCAGTGAGGGGTCGGGGAACAGCGCCCGTGCGACGGGCGACCCGTTCAGGAGCGGAACCCCGAACAGCCGGTACACACCGCCCAGGCGTACCAGAACACGCCCGGCGAGCCCGGCCGCGTCCAGCAGCACGTGCTCGTCGAGTACGGCGCCGAGGTCCAGCTCCCGATTGGACTCCAGACACCAGCTCGCCGCGCCGCCGAACACGGCGGGCCCGAAAGCGACGGACGGCGCGTCCCACATGCCGTTGTCGCCCCAGGAGGTGAGCAGGTAGCCCGAGGCCCCGTGCGCCAGGCCCGCCTCGGCGGCGTCCACCATGTTCTCCACTGCGTTGTCCAGGCGGCCGATGATGCCGTTCCAGTTGCCGGCTCCGGGCGCCACCCAGTAGGGGACCCCGGCCTGGGCCAGGAGCCTGCCATGGGCGGCGAAACCCTCGTGCAGGCGGTCGAGGTCGGCGCCGCGCCGCTGCCAGGCGACGGCCTCCACGCCGTCGGCTTCCCTGACCGCCGCGACGTGCTCCGGGGCGTCGTACTGCCAGATCACGGGTATCGCGCCGGGCGGCACCCGGTCCAGCAGTTCGGGGTGGCGGGCGAAGACGTCCGCCCAGAACTGCACGGTGTACCCGGAGTCCAGCCACGGCCGCAGCACGGAGGTGACGTAGTCGAAGTAGACCGTGCCCAGACCGTCGCGTTCCACGCGCTCCCGGGACCGGCCGGTACCCAGCTCGAAGGGTTCGTCGGCACCGATGTTCAGCCGCCTGGCGCGGACTTGGGCGGTGATCTGCGTGAGCAGGCCGTGTGCGAAGCCGGCGTTGTCCTCGGTGGGGGCGAGGGTGCTCGGCGGGTGGTGCGTGCCGCCGCGCTCGAAGCCGTCGGGGTTCTCGGCGCGGTGGGCGTACGGCGGGTGGGCGAGGAACCGTTCCATGTGACCGAAGGTGTTCTGGTTGACCACCAGGTCGATGCCGGCCGCGGCGCAGCGCGCGTCGAGCCAGCGCAGGTCGCCGGCCGTGAGCGGGGAGGCGTCCTGCCATACGCGCTGGTGGCCGGGGAAGGCGTAGGTGTGCTCGGTGTACAGCTCGAATTGGTTGAAGCGGGCCAGGGAGAGGATGTCCACCCAGCGGGCCAGGGTGCGGCGGGTGGGCACACGGTCCCGGCTGATGTCGAGCAGGAAGCCGCGCCGTTCGAAATCGGGATGGTCCGAGATGTCGTAACCGGTTTCGGGAAAGTCGGGGCCGGCGCGCAGCTGGTCGAGGGTCTGCAGTGCGTAGCGCAGCCCGGCGGGGTCGCGGTGGTGGATGCTCACACCTTCGGGACCGGTGCGCAGGCGGTAGCCCTCGGCGGGCAGCCCGGGGTCGACGGCCGTGGTCAGCGGAGCGCCGGCAGGGGCGCCGCCGCGGGAGGTGCGCAGGGAGCGCGGGACGGGAAACGGTGTGGTGGGCAAGGAAGTTCTCCGGTCGGGGCGGGGGAGCTGGGGTGGGCTGGGGGGGGCCGGGGGCGGACCCCCCGCCCCACGGGGGAGACGCAGGGCACTCGCCCAAAAAAAACA
>NZ_JBHVWF010000017.1:62909-85364 GCF_042882365.1 Streptomyces sp. NPDC058221
GGCCGGGGCCCCCCCGGGGGCGGGCCCTCGGTCGCGCGGGCCGGGAAAGGGGGGGTTGGCCACGTACGCACTCCGGTGGGGGCGGGGCTCCGGGGGGCCCGGTAGCCCCCTGGGGGCCCCCCGGCACCATCGGTGGGACAGGTCAGGAACAGCTGCTCAGCTCACAGATGTCCGCCCGGTCGGTGGAGACCTTGATGTCGTCGTACCAGATGTAGCCGTCGTTGGCCGGGGCGAACTCCGGGGTCCCGCCGCCGGCGAAGCTGGAGAAGTACGCCTTGTCGACCTGGTCGTCGTTGGTGACGAACCGGAGTCCGGTCTTCTTGGCGGCGGACTCACCGTTGTAGAAGACCTCGATCTCGCCGTCCGGGTTGGCCTGCCCGTCGGTGACGGTGTTGACCTTCAGACGCTGGACGACGTTGACCCACTTGTCCTTGGGCCACTGGATGTCGGCGCCGTCCTTCTGGAGGACGATGTCGTCCCCGTACTCGCCCTCGTGCTCCAGGCTGTAGTAGTACAGGGCCGCCTTTCCGGTCTCCTTGCTCCAGATCGGGCGGGAGCTGAAGCCGTTGGTGCCGGTGCACGGCTCACCGCCGGAGCAGGCCTTGCCGCCCGCGAGGCCGATGCCGACCTTGCCCGCGAACTGGGTGGTGCCCCAGCTGAAGTCCTTGCTGAACTTCACCCAGAACGACAGGTAGTACTCGCGGGACTCGGGAATGCTGAACGGCGCGAGGGCCCCGGAGTTCTGGGGGTCTATCTGGCCCTCGGGGTAGAAGACACGCAGTGACTTGCTGCCGCTGTGGGCGGGGGTGTCGCTGTCGACACGCGTACGGGTGTCCCAGCCCTGGGGCGAGAAT
Organism: Streptomyces sp. NPDC058221; assembly: GCF_042882365.1. NCBI lineage: Bacteria > Bacillati > Actinomycetota > Actinomycetes > Kitasatosporales > Streptomycetaceae > Streptomyces > Streptomyces sp. NPDC058221. The sequence continues at coordinate 63,764 of NZ_JBHVWF010000017.1, forward strand.
CCGTCGGCGACGTCCCATCCGTCCGCCGCCCATTCGGACAGCGTGTAGGGGTTGCCGGCGGCCGGCCGCTCGAAGTCGTTCTGCTTGAGAGCGGCGGCGGGTGCCGCGTCGGGGCGTTCGGCCATGGCCTGCGGGGTCAGGGTCAGGGTGGCCAGCAGGCCGGTCGCGGCGCCGGCCAGGAGGACGGCTTTCGTCTTCGTCTTCATCGTTCCTCTTTCCGTTGTGGGGGTTGGTGAGGGTTACGGCGCGAGGGGGTGGGCATCACGGCAGCCAGCGGGCCAGCCCCTCGGTGACGAACGTGTCCTCCTCTCGGAGCCAGGGGTATGCGGTGTGCACGCGGGCGATCTCCTCGGCCTGGCCGGGCGAGAGACCCTCCGCGGGGTCCAGGCACCAGGTGCCGTCGAACAGCCCCTGGCGGCGCAGCACTTCATGCACTCCGGCGATGCAGCCGGCGAAGCCGCCGCGCACGTCGTAGACGGCGGCGTTGGCTGCGGTGTCACCGGCCAGCCTGGCCAGGGCGCGCCGCCGGGCGCCCTGGTCGCCGGCCCGCGCGGCGTGCACGTCGTCGAGCAGCCGCACCGCGGAGCGGGTCCACACGGCCCAGTGCCCGAGAAGACCGCCGGCGAAGTGGCGCACGACCGGGCCCGTCGGACCGGACACGTGGTACGGAGTGAGCAGGTCGGCGACGATGGAGTCGTCGTTGCCGGTGTACAGGGCGACATCGGCGCCACGGTCGGACTCGGTGACGCCCTGGACGAGTTCGAGGGTGCGGTACCGGTCGAACGGGGCGGCCTTGACCGCGACTGTCGACTCCTGGTCGGCCAGCCGCCGCCAGTACGCACGGGGCAGGTAGCGGCCTCCGACGCCCTCCTGGAGGTAGAAGCCGATCACGGGCAGGATCTCACCGACGGCCGCACTGCGGTCCAGGAGCGCGTCCAGATCCGCTTCGGGGAGCCCGGCGGGTGAGACGAGGACGGCGTCGTAGCCCAGCTCGCGAGCAGTTTCGGCCTCCTGAACGGCCTGCCGCACAGGCCCGCAGACGCCGGCGATCCGCAGGAAGGGCCGCTCCCCGGCACCGCGGCCCACTTCCTCGGCCGCGAGTTCGAGCACGGCGTGCAGCAGTCCGTGGTCCCGGACGGCGAACTGGGTGGTGTGGACGCCGACGGCGACGCCTCCGGCGCCCGCCGCCAGGTAGTAGCGGGTGAGGGCGCGCTGGCGGCGCTCGTCCAGGCGGCGGCCGGCGTCCAGGGCCAGGGGATGGGCCGGGACGACGGTTCCCCGGTGCAGGAGTCCGGCGGTGGCCGGGAGCAGAGCGGGCGTCATCAGAAGCGACCGTCCCTGCGCTCGAACTTGGTCGGTCTGTCCCACAGTTCATTGCCCGCACGCAGCCAGGCCGCCTGCAGGTCGATGAGCTGTCCCAGAGTGCGTTCCGGATAGCCGAACAGGGCATGACACGTGACGGCGTCGCTGAGCAGGCTGGTGGTGGGCGGCTCGCCGGTGAACTCGGCCTTCACACCGAGGCGTTCGGCCAGCCGCAGGGCGAGCGTACGGACACCGGCCGTCTCCGGTCCGGTGAGGTTCAGGATGAAGGGCGCGCCACCGCGGGCGTGTCCGATGCTGCGCAGGACAACTTCGTTCGCGTAGCGCTGCCAGACGACGTTGACGGCGCCGGTGTCCACAGCGACAGGCTGCCCGGCGAGCAGGGTGCGGGCCAGGTCGGCGAGCACGCCGTAGCGCGGCTCGACCGCGTAGTTGAGGCGGATCAGGGCGACGGGCGTGCCCCGGGTGCGGGCGGCGTGGGTGAAGACCCGTTCGCGGCCGAGGCAGGTGATGGCGTAGTCGCCCTCCGGCCGGGGCGTGTCGTTCTCGACGGAGCCGCCGGAGACGGGCGCGGTCATCCCGTACACGTTGCCCGTGGACAGGGCGACGATCCGGGCTCCCGGCCAGCGCCGGGCCACGTGGTCGGGCAGCACCGTATTGGTCAGCCACGCCTGTTCGGGTGCGGTGGCGGTGCCGAATTTGGCGCCCACCAGATGGATGACCGCGCCCGCGTCCGGCAGCGCGGCCAGGGCATCGGGGTCGGACAGGTCGGCGGCGACCGTCTCGACGCCGTGCGCGGCGAGTTGGCTGCGTGCCGCCGCGTCCGTCCAGCGCGACACCGCGACGACCCGGGCGTCCGTGCGGCCCGCGGCGACGAGTGCGCGACGGGCCATGGCCGCGATCCCGGAGCCGGTCTTCCCTCCCGCGCCCAGGACCAGCACGTCGCCGGTCCAGGCGCCGGCCTCGGCCACCAGATCGGGTCCCGGACGGCCGATTTCCTCCTGGAGTTCCTGCACCCCGGTCGGCAATTCGCTCATCACTTCTCCCCGCCTGAATTCATTCCTGTTTAGGAAGGAATTCTCTGATTCATTGCTGCTTCGGCTAGAAAAGCATTGCGATCCTGTTGACGCAAGAGAATGTTTGGCGCAATCTCTTGGGCATGAAGTCGACAGGGGAGAGGGATTCATTCCTTCGAGGCCCCAAATACCTGCACGTGGCGAAGCGGCTGCGCGTGAACATCGAGAACGGCCTGTGGGCCCCCGGTACCCAGCTTCCCGTCGAGCGGGAACTGGCCGACACGCTCGCCGTGAGCGTCAATACGGTTCGCCGCGCCGTCGGGGAACTCGTGACCGAGGGGATCGTCCAGCGCCGTCAGGGCGCGGGTACGTTCGTCACGCCCCTGGCGGAGCTGACCGCAGAGCCGGCGGGGGCACCGGGAGGGCGGCGGCTCGTCGGCGTGCTCGTGCCCTCCACGACGTACTACTACCCGCGGGTCGTGGACGGGATCCAGAGGGTGCTGCGGGAAGCGGGCGTCGGTGTCGTCCTTGCCTCCTCCAAATACGATCTCGACGTCGAGCGGGACGAGTTGCAGGCGATGCGGGACAGCGGCGTGCAAGGTCTGCTGCTCGTGCCGAACCTGCACATCGTGGGCGACCCACAGGCCTACGTGGACGGTCTGCGGGAACTCCCGTTGCCCTACGTCCTGGTGGAGCGCAGACCCCCGGCGCCGGCGCCGGACGACCCCACGCCGTATGTGGGCACCGACCACAGCGGCGGTGTCTGTCTCGCCCTGCGCCACCTCCACGGCCTCGGCCACCGGCGGGTGGGACACCTGGGCAGATCACGCACCGGCACATCGGCGCTCGTCGCCCGGGGCTTCGACGACGCCGCGACGCTGCTCGGGCTGGACATCGTCGACGGCGCGGTGTCACGGCGCGGGGTATGGGCGGCCGCGGACATCGCCGCGTACATGCGCACCTGCGCCGCCGCGGGCGTCACGGCCGTCTTCTGCCACGGCGACCGGGACGCCGCCGCCCTGGTGGTCGAAGCCCGGCGGCAGGGACTCACCGTGCCGGACGACCTCGCGGTCGTCGCCTACGACGACGAGGTCGCGGAGGTCGGCGACGTACCGCTCACCGCGGTCTCGCCCCCGAAGTCCGAGGTGGGTGCCCTCGCGGCACAACTCCTGCTGAGCCGCATGGAGTCGGGCGAGGGAGCGCTCTGCCACCGCGTGGAGATCCAGCCCCGGCTGGTGGTCCGCGCCTCCTGCGGCGCCGCACGCGCCGCGACACAGGTCTGACCTCTCACATCAGCCGCGGTCCGTGCGTCGTCCGGGCCGTGCTTCGAACGTTCCTTTCCCACTTTTCCGACAGGAGACATGCATGACCAGCGACCCGGTCACCGTTCCGTTCCGCATAGGGGTGATCGGCGCGGGGAGCGTCGGCGCCGCCCACGTCCGGGCGGCCGCGGACACCCGGGCCTACCGGATAGCCGCGATCTGCGACACGAACCCCGCTGCCGCCCGCGACCTGGCGCCCGGTGTGCCCGTCTTCACCGACCACCGCGAGATGTTCGCGGCCACCGAGCTCGACGCGGTCATCGTCGCGGCACCGCACTCCCTGCACACCCCGATGGTCACCGACGCCGCAGCGGCCGGGCTGCACGTGCTGGTGGAGAAGCCGATGGCGACGACCGTCGAGGACTGCACCCGCATGATCGAGGCCTGCGACCGGGCAGGCACCCTGCTCGCCGTCGCCCATGTCGTCCACTTCGACCCCATGGCCGAGGAGGCGCGGCGTCTCGTCGCCTCCAAGGAGTTCGGCCGGCCCGTGCTGGTCACCCACCGGCGCTCGGCGCACTACGACCCCGGCTCACGGCCTTCCTGGTTCTTCGACCGGGAGCTGGCCGGCGGCGGCATCGTCCTCAACGTCGGCACTCATGGCCTGGACCGTATCCAGTGGTTCACCGGCGCCCCGGTGCGGCGGGTCAGCGGTGTGATCCGCGGCCGGGACGACGTCGAGGTGGAGACCGACGCCCTCGTGCTGGTGGAGCTGGCCGACGGCACCAGCGCAAGTCTCGCCCTTACCAGCCGCGGCGCCCCGTACTTCGACGAGACCGAGGTGGTCATGGACCGGGCGACGCTGCGAGTCTCCGGCACCGAGGGCCTGTTCCTGCTGCGCGACGGAGAGTCCGTCCAGCTGCTCGACGCCGACCCCGGCCGCCAGCAGCACGCGCTGCGGGCCCAGCTGGACGGCTTCGTCGCCGCCGCTCGCGGCGAACCCGGCGGGCGGTACGTGGACGCCGACTACGGCAGGTCGGTGGTGGCCGCCGCACTCGCCGTGTACCGCTCGGCGGCGGAGGGCGGCCGGTTCTTCCCGCTCGCCGACGGAGTACCGGCATGAACCGGCGCGCCTTCAGCACCCTCGGCTGCCCCGGAGTGGGCCTCGACGAGGTGATCCGCCTTGCCCGGACCGGCCCCTGCGACGGTGTGGAACTGCGCTGCGCGGCCGGACAGCCGGTCCACCCCGGCATGCCGGACGCCGAAGCGGACGAGGTCGCCGCCCACCTCGCAGCGGCGGGCCTGGACATCGTCTGCCTGGCCTCGTACGTGCAGGTCGCCGCCGACAGCGCCGACGTAATGGAGGACCTGGCCGGACACCTGCGCCTGGCCGCCAGGCTCGGCGCCCCTCATGTGCGGGTGTTCGGCGGCGGCGCAGGCCGGCGGGAGGGGCGGCGGGAACGGGCGGTCCGTTGCCTCTCCCGGGCCGCGCCGCTGGCCGCGCAGCTGGGCGTGGACGTGCTCCTGGAAACCCACGACGAATTCCTCACCGGCGCGCAGGTCGCCGATGTCCTCGATGCCGTCGGCTCGCCTGCGGTGGGCTCCGTCTGGGACGCGGTCAACCCCTGGCGCGCCGGGGAGGCGCCGGACCGCACGGCCGCCCTGCTCGGTCCCTGGATCCGGCACGTCCAGCTCAAGGACGTGGCCTCGCCCACCGACCTGCGTCCGGTCCTGCCCGGCCACGGCGTCCTCCCGCTGGCCACCGTCGTCGAACAGCTCCGCCAACTCGGCTACCGGGGCTGGATCAGCCTGGAGTGGGAGCGTGCCTGGTATCCCGAGGCCGCCCCTCTCGACCGGGCTCTGACTGCCTTCCACCACGTGCTCGACACCTTCGAGCCACCCGCGGACACCTCGTCCTCACCCGCCGGCCCCACCCCGCCCGGCCGTCCCGCCGACCTCGAAAGCCCCCGAAGAGGAGCGCCCATGCCTTCCCTGCCCTCACCCCTCCCATCCCCTTTCCGAGGCGGCTGTCATGACTAGCCGCCACCCCAGCAGGCGCGGCGTCCTGGCCGCGGGGCTGTGGACCGCGCTGGCCGGTGCCGGGGCCACGTCCTGCGCCGGAGCATCGGCCGGCCGGGGAGACCCGGACGGGCCCGTGACGTTCTGGTCCGCGCTGCGCGGCACCGACACCCTGGTCGCCAAGTGGAACGTCATCCATCCCGACGACCCCGTCGACTACTCACCGATGACCTCGGGCCTCGCGGGCGGCAACGCCAAGATCTCGAACGCCGCCCGCGCCGGGAACGCCCCCGACATCGTCACCATCGTCGACGCCGACCTGCCGTCCTTCACCATCGACGGCGTGTGCGCCGACATCACCGACCTGGTCACCCCGCGGCTGCGTACACAGCTCGGCCCGCAGGCGTGGACCAACGGCAAGCTGGACGGCCGGGTGTACGGCGTCCCGCTGGACCTGGGCCCCATGCTGCTGGCCTACCGCACCGACATCCTCGACGCGCACCGCATCGCCGTGCCCACCAGCTGGGAGGAGTTCGGCGAGGCCGCGCGCAAGCTCAAGCGGCAGTCCGGCATCCAGCTGACGACCTTCCACCCCAACGCCTACAACGTGCTGGCCGGGCACGCCATGCAGAGCGGCGGGCAGTGGTTCGCCATCGAGGGCGACAGCTGGGTGGTGGACTTCCTCGACGGGCCGACCCGCCGCGTCGCGGACTACTGGCAGGACCTGATCGACGAGGACACGCTCCTGGTCGCGCCGGGCAGCAGCCAGCAGTGGATGTCCGCACTCGCCCACGGCAAGGTGGCCTCGCACATAGTGGGGCCGTGGGGGCTCGCGGCGCTGAGCAACTCGGTCCCCGGCACCGCGGGCCGGTGGCGGGTCGCCCCGCTGCCGCAGTGGGACAGGGGCAAGCCGGCCCTGGGAACCGACGGCGTCTCCCTGCACGCCATCACCGCCGACAGCCCCCGCAAGGAACGCGCGATGCGGTTCCTCGAATGGATGTCGACGACACCCGAGGCGATCACCGCCCGGCTCTCCGGCGGCCGTTCCAGCCTCTTCCCCGCCGCGAGGAACCAGGTCGAAGCCGCCTCACGCCAGTTCAAAACCGACTTCTACGACGGCCAGGACCTGTACGGCCTGGTCACCGACCAGGCCCGGCTGCTGCGCACGGGCTGGACGTGGGGGCCACGCATGCAGGCCACCGCGACATCCCTGCACAACGGCCTCGCCCGGCTCTCGTACGGAACACGGATCACCGAGGCGCTGCGCACCGCGCAGGCCGAGACGCTGCCCGACATGCGCAGCCTGGGTCTGAAGGTGAGGCAGGCATGACCACATCCACCATCCCCGGAAAACCCCGCACCACGCGCGCGCCGAGTGCTCCGAGCGCCCCGGCGACCCGCCCACGCCGTCCCCAGCGCCAGGCGGTCGGTGTCCTCCTCGGGCCCTTCACCCTGCTGCTGTTCGCCGTGTTCCTGATCCCGGTGCTGTATGCGGTCAAGCTGAGCTTCTTCTCCGAGTCGCACACCGGCCTCGGGTTCGGCAACGCGCGCACCACGTTCGCAGGGCTGCGCAACTACACGGCCGTGCTGTCCGACCCCAGCTTCGTGAGCGGCGTCGGGATCACGCTCCTGTACGCGCTGGTGTTCATCCCGCTGGTCCTGGCGGGGGCGCTCGCCCTGGCCCTGTTGTTCGACTCGGGCCTGGTGCGCGCCCGGCAGCTTGCCCAGACCGTGTTGTTCGTGCCGCACGCCGTGCCCGGCATCATCGCCACCGTCATCTGGCTCTACCTCTACACGCCCGGTATCTCACCCGTTCTGGACCTGCTGGGCAACGCCGACCTCACCGTGAACTTCCTCGGTCTGCGCATGCTCATCCCGTCCCTGGTGAACATCGCGCTGTGGAGCGGGCTCGGCTACACGGCCGTCATCTTCTTCGCCGCGCTGCGCGCCATTCCCCGTGAACTCATCGAGGCCGCCCAGGTCGACGGCGCGGGACCGGTGCGCACGGCGCTGACGATCAAGGTGCCGATGATCCGCGGCACCCTGTCCACGGTGGCCATCTTCACCACGATCGCGGCACTCCAGCTGTTCACCGAGCCGATGCTGCTCAGCCGGGCCACACCGCTGGTCGGCCCGCGCTACACGCCGAACATGTACATCTTCGACGCGGCCTTCACCCGCAACAACTACGGCCTGGCATCAGCCGCCTCGGTCCTGCTGCTGGTCCTGTGCTGCGCCCTGTCCTACGTGGTCACGCGCGGCTCGGCCCGGTCGGCCCGGCGTGTCCCCGACCCGAGGAAGGCCCGATCGTGAGTACCGCCGCCGCCTCCACCCGGCCCTACGGCCGCATCGTCGCGAACGTCCTGGTCGGCGCGGGCGTCCTCTATGCGCTGCTGCCCCTGCTGTGGCTGCTGCTGGCCTCCACGGCGGACACCCAGTCCCTGTTCGCCTCGGACTTCTTCGACCTGAACCACTTCGCGCTGCTGGACAACATCCGTGCCCTTCTCGCCGAGGACGACGGCGCGTACCTGACCTGGTACGGCAACAGCCTGCTGTACGCGGTGGGGGGCGCCGCGGTCGGCGCCCTGGTCAGTACCGCCGCCGGGTACGTCTTCGACAAGTTCGAGTTCACCGGCAAACGGGCCCTGTTCGCCCTCATCCTGATCTCGGTGATGGTGCCGGCCACGGTGCTCGCCCTGCCGCTGTATCTGCTCGCCTCCGACCTGGGGCTCGCCAACACGGTGTGGTCGGTCCTGATCCCGGTCCTCTTCAACCCCTTCGGCGTGTACCTGGCGCGAATGTTCTCCGCCTCCTACGTGCCCGACGAAGTCCTGGAGGCCGCCCGGGTCGACGGCGCGAACGAGCTGCGCAGCTTCTTCTTCGTGGGACTGCGGATGCTCGCCCCCGGCTACGTGACCATCTTCCTGTTCCAGCTGACCGCGATCTGGAACAACTTCTTCCTGCCCCTGGTGATGCTCAACGACTCGTCGCTCTATCCCCTGAGTCTGGGTCTGTACAGCTGGAACTCCTCCGCGCCGATCAACCCGGACTACTACCCGCTGATGGTGATCGGTTCGCTCCTGGCGCTGCTGCCGCTGGTCGTGGCGTTCCTCCTGCTGCAGCGTTACTGGCGCTCGGGACTCACCGCAGGCAGCGTGAAGTGAGGCGGTGACGGCCTCCCGGCCCACCGCTCGCCACCCCGCACCGACGCCCGGGTGCACGCCCGAATGGGCTGAATGCGCCCCGCGCACTACGCACCGTTCGAGTGAGCGCAAGGTGCGTCTCCCCAGGTCAACGCCCTGCTCGGCGCAGTCGGATTCACCATTCAATTGAATGCTGGAATTCCTCCGTCGGCCTGTCTGATTTGCGGCCTTACATTTCATGTATTTCACTCGAAACGTACGGCAACCCCCCATTTCCCACAGGACGGGGCAACACCCATGTACACGACCGAAACCACTGCCACTGACATCGAGCTCGACCTCGACGCGGCTCTCAACCCGGGCGAGGCCGAGGGCTTCTACCGCGACTCCCGCGAGTGCGCGTATCTCGCCCTCCTCGGAGGCGGCTCCGCACTGCTGCTGTCGCCGCCGACCCCGCGCCCGAAGAAGGGCTAGTCGGTAGCAAATGGACCAGTCACATGCCTCGTCCCCCCTCGCGGGTGCCGTGCATGACCTGGCAACAGAGGTGGTCCTCGCTCTTCGGAGCGGGGACCACCTCGCCACGGTGTGCGGCGCAGCCGGAATCGACGAGGAAAACCGGACAGGAATTGCCGCGGTACGCGTCATCGGAGCCGATCTGCTCCTGCCCAGCGTTCTGCACGGACACCATCCGCATCCCGGCGACATCGCCGTACTCCACCGTGCCGTGCGGGAGTTCCCGCCCCGGCCCGACGCCTCCGACGCCACGGCCTGGAGCCACTGGGGCATGATGTCCGCCCTGGGCCGGACGGCACCGGCCACCACCCCCGGGCAGCCCCCGGTCGCAGCCAACGGCGAACCGGATGCGGCGTGGCTCGAAGGGGCCCCGTGGCAGGCCTTCACCCATCAACTCTCCGTGCTGGCCCCGCTCGCCGTCCCGGCCGCATCGTCGGCCGTGCACCGGGCCGCCGCCCACCGGGTCGTGGACCTGTCCCGGGGGTTCGTGCGCGCGGTGCGGCGGCGCAACTGGCTCCAGGCGGCGGGCGCCGGCCGCTGGCTGGCCGCGCTGGACGGGCGGCCCGACAGCCTGGGCCTTGACCGAGGTCTCGACTTCGTCGAGCTCATGGGCGGCCCGGACCCCCGGGTCGCACTGCACGTCCGGGCGGCCAGGCTGATGGCCGAGGGGCGGGCGCGGTGACGGCATCCGCAGCCACCGCCCCCGGGGGTCCGGCGGGCGCGGCGCTGTCCGTCCTGCCCGGCGTCCTGCGGCAGGCGCTCGGCTGGGCCGATGCCCACCGCCCGGGCTTCGTGCTGCCCCCGGATGTACTGGAGCCGCACACCCAGGTGAACGCCACGCTCAAGCCCCTGGGTGAGCTGGCCCAGCTCTGCACCACGATCCGCCGCAGCACAGCCCCGGACACCCCGGAACACGGGGTGGCCGGGGACCTCATCACGTTCGCGTGGGAACAGGTGCACGCCGGCGACCTGCTGCTGGAGCTGCTGCGCGGCGAACCCTTCGCCGCGTACCCGTACGAGATCTACGCCGCCTTCGCCGGATACGGGCTGCGCAACGAGGGCTTCGAGCGGCTGGCCGGAACGCTCTCCACCACCAGGGGCTGGGCCCACACCGAGCAGCACGCCAACCGCGAGCTGGGACTGGTCAACTCGGAGCTGCGGGTCGGCAACGCCCCGCACACCGACCCCGATGCGGTTCTCGCGCGCACCTGGCTGGGCGGCTTGTCCGAACCGTGGATGTTCGAGGGGCCCTCGGGCTACGCGCTCACCCACACCGTCTTCCACATCACGGACTGGTGCTGCTTCCCCGAGCGGATGCCCGCCGGTATCGACACCTACCTGCGGACCTGGCTGCCGCCCTGGGTCGACGGCTGCCTGGAGAGCCGGCAGTGGGACCTGACGGGTGAACTGCTCGCGGTCGCCGCAGCCCTGCCGGGACCGCCGCCCACGGACCTGCTGGACGCGGCCTGGCCCGCGCTCGCCACCGCGCAGGCCCCGAGCGGCGCGGTACCGGAGACGGGGCATCCGCTCACCGAGGCGGTGACGTCGCAGGCCGCCGCTCCGCCGGGCGATGCGGGCCAGGAACCGGACCCGTATCCCTTTCTCGCCTGCTACCACTCCACCCTGGTGACCGCGTTCGCGGCCGCGCTGTCCCTCAAGCGGCTCACCGCGCACCGGACGGATGCCACGGCAGCGGACACCGGAGCCGCCGTATGAGCCGCACCAGCCGCACGAAGGGAGCTGCCGCATGAGCGGCATCCAGCAGATCCATGACGTGGGCGCGCGGGCCCTGGGGTGGCTGTACGACCACCGGGCAGGCTTCCGCCTGGACGACGACCCGCCCCCCGAGGTGGGTGTCCTGGACCGGTTCAAGCCGCTCGGCGAACTGGCGCTCATCAGCAAGGTCATCTTCCGCGAAGGGGTTGCCGGATCCCGGCAGGCCGCACTGGCGCGCAAGCTCCTCGACCACGCCTGGCACGAACTGCTCGGCTCGGGGGCCCGGCTGGTCGACGGTCAGCGGCGCGAACCGCTCTGTCCCGTCCCGATGGAGGTCTACGTCCCGTTCCGGGAGCTCGGGTTCCGGGAGCCGTCCCTGGAGGCCGCCGTCCGGCTGAACCACCGGCTGAACAGCTGGGGCGCGCTCGAGGTCGTCCCGGTGCGCCGGCTCGGACTCAGCGCCATGGAGCGCCGCTTCGGCGTGGAGCCGAGCATGCCGCTCGACGAGGCGTACCGGCGCACCTGGCTGTCCCGGGGGCCCGAACCGTGGACCGTCGAGGGCAACATCGGCTACGACATCACCCACACGGTCTTCCATCTGACCGACTGGGGCGCGAACCCGGCCGGGCTGCCCGACGACGTGGCGGACTACCTCGCCCTGTGGCTGCCGGTGTGGCTCGACGACTGGCTCGACCTGGGCCGCTGGGACCTGCTGGGCGAGCTGCTCGTCGTCGACGCCTGCCTGCCGGAGCCGACCCTGGACCCGGCAGCCTGGGAGGGATTCGCCGGTGCCCAGCAGCCGGACGGGGCGATGCCGGTGATGGGTGCCATGCCCGAGGGCGACGAGGAGTCCGTCTTCGACCTCGTCTACCACCCCACGCTGGTGGCCGCGTTCGCCTCGGCGCTGGCCCTGTCCCGCGCCCTGTCCGACCTCGCCGCCCCGGCCCCCGCGTGACGGCCCCGCAGGAGCTCCGCCGGGCCCCCGTCGCCGTTCCGGCCCCGGACGACGACGAAAGGGCCCGGCTGCTGGCCGAGGCAGCCCGGACCATCGACGCACCCGGCCTCGTGATCGCACTCAGCCACCGGGGCCGGCGCACTTTCCGGGCCGGCGGCGACGCGCTGTCCGGCGACGGGCTCCGCTACGAGCTCGGTTCCGCGTCCAAGCCGTTCACCGGGCTGCTGCTGGCCGCACTCGTCGCGGACGGCCGACTGCGCTACGAGGACTCGGCGGCCGCGCTGCTGGCCCCGGACCACCCGGTGCACCCCGCCGTGCGCGCCATCACGCTGCGCCATCTGATCACCCACACATCCGGCCTCCCCTCGCTGCCCGCCGACTTCTACCCGCAGGCACTGCCCCGGTGGTCCACCGCGCCCTACAGCCACTACCCGGCCGACCGGGTCGTCCGGGCGTTCCTGCGCGCCCGCCCGCGCCACCGGCCGGGCACCCGCTGGCACTACTCCAACTTCGCGGTCTCCGTACTCGGACACACCCTGGCCGCCGCCACCGGCACGCCCTGGGAAGTGCTGCTCCAGCAGGAGGTACTGGACCCGCTCGGACTGGACGGCACACGGCTGCGCCCGGGGCCGCCGCCGGGCGACGCCGTGGGGCACCGGCGCGATGGCAGGCCGCTGCCCGCACTGGACACCGGCGGCTTCACCGCCGCCGGAGCGGTCCGGTCGACACCGCCCGACCTGCTCACGTTCCTGGAGGCGCACCTCCCGTCAGCCACCGCGCCCACGCACCCGCTGGACACCGCGTTCACGGACGTGCGGCGACCGCTGCTGAGGCGCGGCCTGCGGCACGCACACACGCACACGCTGACCTGGTTCCGCCATCCGTCACCGCGCGGGCCGGTCTGTTTCCACGCAGGCGCCACACTCGGGCAGCAGATGTTCCTCGGCTTCCGCCCGGACACCGGTACGGCCCTGGCGGCCATGTGCACCCGGCGGGTGCACCGGACCGACCCGTTCATCGCGACGGTCCACGAACTGCTGACGGAAAAGCTCTGAGCCGTACGCGTTCCGGCCGAGTAGCGTCGGGCGACCGCCGCCACAGTCGCCCTTGCCCAGTCATCCGGTGCGCTCGTCCAGCAACTGCCGGGGAACGACCTGGACACCTGCGAACGGGGCACGTACCGGCCCCCCTTCGGGCCGATCTCGGTCGACCACACATTCGCCCGCATCCCGGAGGAGCCGGCTTCCTGGCTCGTCGGCCCGGCCCGGGCGGGGCACATCCCGGACGGCAGGTCACCGCCCGAGGCCAGTGCCCATGCCACGCGCTAGGGTTGCGGACATGGCGAAACGTGGCCCCTATGAGAAGGGCGAGGCGAAGCGGGCCGAGATTCTGCGGGCTGCGCTGGAGATCTTCGCGGCCGAGGGGTATCGCGGCACTTCTCTGCGCAAGGTCGCGGCCAAGTGCAATCTGAGCCTGCCGGGGCTCATGCACTACTTCGACTCCAAAGAGGACATGCTGACCCGGGTCCTCGAAGCGAGGGACGAGGCGGCGCGCATCAAGCAGATCGAGCGCGGTGGATCCTTCGACGCAGGCGAGATCATGCGGGACGGGACCAGGACGCCCGGCCTCGTCGAGTTGTTCGTGTCCATGGCCGCAGCCGCCGGCGACCCCTCGCACCCGGCCCACGCCCACTTCAGTGAGCGCTACCCGGTCATGCGCGAGCGTCTTGGCGAGTACCTGCGGCATCGTATGGAAGCCGGGGCGATCAGCGACAGCATTCCGGCCGAACGTCTGGCCGTGCTGTTGATCGCGTTGGCCGACGGTATTCAGCTCCAGTGGCTCACCGACCGGTCCATTGACATGACTCAGCCGTTCAACGACCTGATGCGACTGCTGGAGAACGGCTCCGAGGGCTGACGTCGGTCCGTTCGGTGCCGACGCGCCGTACCCGGCTGTGCTTGCAGGCAAGGGCCCCGGTCGCGGGCGGCCGTCATCCCCGTCGACTGTGAGGGCCGCCCGGCAGGTGCGGGCAGGCGTGCACCGCACCTGACGACGCGTGAACGCCCGGGTCCTGCGTGCTCGGTGACGACCCGCGGAGCGGTCGCGTGCCGGGCCCCGAGGCAGCGGATCCCGTCGTGCAGCCCGGGCGCCGCCGAAGATCCTCGGCGTGATCTGCGTAGGGCGACAGCCCGGTGGTAAGAGGCACCTCGCAGGAAAAACCATAAAATGTACGGATTTTGAAGTCAAGATCCGTACGGACATGCCCGCAGGCCGTGTTTCGTCCGGCGCTCGGCTATTGACGGCCAGAAACCGATCATCGTATGTTTTTCGCGGTCGGGCAGGCATCGACATGAGCCGGCCCCCGCAACGGTCGTCGTGGTGGGGCTGAGAACCGAGGACGCGAAGCCGCGACTCCCTCGCCGCCACGCCCCTTTCAACTCCGCCGTGTCGGGCGGACAGCCGGACGGAAATCCAGTCTCATGCTGAACTTCATCGCACGCAGGATCGCGGCGGGAGCCGTGCTCCTGCTCGTCATCTCCTTCCTGACCTATCTCCTTCTCTCCATCCCGCACATCGATGTGGGGCGTCAACTGCTCGGCGAGAGCGCCGCCCAGGACGCGGTCGACGCCAAGAACACCGCCCTGGGGCTGGACCGGTCGATGCTCCAGCAGTACGGCGACTGGCTGTCACACGCCGTGCGCGGCGACCTCGGCACCTCCTGGTTCACGAGTGAGGACGTCGGGGCGGCGGTCGCGGGCCGACTGCCCGTCACTCTCAGCCTCGTCCTCGGTGTCACCCTCGTGACCACGGCGGTCTCGTTCCTGCTCGGAGTGTGGGCCGGAGTGCGGCGCGGCGCCGTCGACCGGATCGTGCAGATCATCGGGGTCGCGGGCTACGCACTGCCCGGCTTCCTGGTCACCTTGATCCTCGTCCTGGTCTTCGCCGTGCACCTGGGCTGGTTCCCCGCCATCGGCTACACGCCGTTCACCGATTCCCCCCACGGCTGGCTGTCCACCGTGACCCTGCCGATCCTGTCCCTGTCGGTGGCCTCCGTCGCCGGCGTCTCGCAGCAGGTGCGGGGAGCCGTCATCGACGTCATGCGCCAGGACTACATCCGCACGCTGCGCGCCCGCGGACTGACCACCCGGCGGATCGTGTTCAAGCACGTCCTGCGCAACGCCTCCGCGCCCGCCCTTTCCGTCCTCGGGATGCAGTTCGTCGGCCTGCTCGGCGGCGCCGTCCTCGTCGAGCAGATCTTCGGACTGCCCGGCATCGGCAGCATGACCGTCGCCTACACCACGCGCGGCGACATCCCCGTGATCATGGCCCTGGTCATGCTCACGGTCGTCGGCGTCGTCCTGATCCACCTCGCCGTCGACGTTCTCATCGGCTGGCTCAACCCGAAGGCGAGGGTCGCATGAGCGAGAACCTCCCGGGCACCACGGCACCCGACGCCGTCCCGCCGACAGCGCCGGCCCGCAGGGGCACCGTCCACCGTGTGCTGCGTAACCCGCTCGGGGCACTCGCCGCGCTGGTGCTGGCGCTGCTGGCCGTCGCGGTCGTCCTGGCACCGCTGATCGCACCGCAGGCCGCTGACGCCTCGTCACTGAGCGACGCGTTCGCGCACCCGAGCGGCGCGCATCCGCTGGGTATGGACTCCGCAGGCCGCGACATTCTCTCGCGCATCCTCTACGGCGGCCGCAACACACTCGGCGGTGCGCTGCTGGCCCTCGCGATAGCCCTCGCCCTCGGCGTGCCCAGCGGGCTGTTCGCCGGCTACTACGGCGGCAGGTTCGACGCCGTCGCCAACTGGATCGTCAACCTGGTGATGGCGCTGCCGGCCATGGTCGTGCTGCTGGCCTCCCGGGCCATCCTCGGCCCCAAGGTATGGGTGCTGATGGTGGTGCTCGGATTCCTCGTCGCGCCCAGCTTCTTCCGGCTGGTGCGCGGCATCGTGGCCAACATCCGCGGTGAGCTGTACGTCGACGCGGCCAAGGTCTCGGGGCTGTCCGACGCGCGGATCGTCGCCCGGCACGTTCTGATCGTGGTGCGCGGCCCTGTCGTCATCCAGGTGTCCCTGGTCGCCGGCATCGCCATCGCCCTGCAGGCCGGACTCGAATTCCTCGGTGTCGGCAGCAACTCGACCGCCACCTGGGGCGCCATGCTCAACGAGGCGTTCCAGAACATCCAGCGGGCGCCCCGGCTCATGCTCTGGCCCGGACTCGCACTGGGGCTGACCAACGCCGCGCTCGTCCTGCTGGCCGGGGCCATCCGCGACGCCCTGGAGGACCGCGCCCCCCGGGCCCGTAACCGCCGCAGCTCCCGCCGCCCGGCACCGGTCCCGGCTCCCGAGGCGGCACCTGCCACCGCACCTGAACGCGCTCCGCTGCTCTCGGTACGCGACGTGGCCATCGCGTACACGCGCTCCGACGGCACGGACAAGCACGTCGTGCACAGCGTCGGCCTCGATGTCCACGCAGGCGAGGTCGTCGGGCTCGTCGGTGAATCCGGATCCGGGAAGTCCCAGACCGCGTTCGCCGTGCTCGGCACCCTGCCCGAGGGCGGCCGGGTCAGCCACGGCAGCATCACCGTCAACGGCCGGGAAGTCGTCGGGCTGCCCGAGCGGGAGCGCCGAGCCCTGCGCGGCACCACGATCGCGTACATCCCGCAGGAACCCATGAGCAACCTCGACCCGGCCTTCACCGTGGGCAGCCAGCTCGCCGAGCCCCTGCGCCGGCACCTCGGGCTGTCTCGCAGACAGGCCGCCGAACGGGCCGTGGAACTGCTGCGCCTGGTCGAGATCCCGGACCCGGAGCGGGTGCTGCGCCGCTACCCCCACGAGATCTCCGGCGGCATGGCCCAGCGCGTCCTCATCGCAGGCGCGATGTCCTGCGATCCGAAGATCCTGATCGCCGACGAGCCCACCACCGCCCTTGACGTCCGTGTCCAGGCCGAGGTCCTGGACCTGCTGCGCCGCCTCCAGAGCGAACGCGGTCTGGGCGTCCTGCTGGTCACGCACAACCTCGGCGTCGTGGCCGACCTGTGCGACCGCGTCGCGGTGATGAACTCGGGCCGCATCGTCGAGAGCGGCACCACCGAGCAGATCCTCGGAGCGCCGCAGGACCCCTACACCCGCACGCTGCTGGAAGCCGTCCTCGACGACGCCCCCGCGCGCCCCGCCCGGCAGCCGCAGCCCAGCACAGCAAGGACGGCCACTGCATGAGCGCCCAGCAGACCAACCGGAGCGAGGAGCCGGCCGACGACGCTCTCCTCGCAGTCGACGAACTCCGTGTCAGCTTCCCGGGCAAAGGCTGGCGGACCCCCGCCACCGAAGTCCTGGGGGGCGTCAGCCTGGCGGTCCGGCCGGGCGAGACACTCGGCCTGGTCGGCGAGTCCGGGTCGGGGAAGTCCACGATCGGACGAGCCGTTCTCGGACTCGTCCCCGTAGCCTCCGGCACCATCGCGTTCGGCGGCGAACGCATCGACCACCTCGGCAGCGCCCGCCGGCGGGCCATGGGCCGTGACCTCCAGGTCATCTTCCAGGACCCCTACACATCCCTGAACCCTTCGCGGACCATCGGTGACGCCCTCGCCGAACCACTCATCGCGCAAGGAACGGATGTACGCGCCTCCCGGGAGCGGATCGCCGAGCTCCTCCGACGCGTCCATCTGCCCGCTGACGCCGCTGCCCGGCTGCCCCGCGAGTTCTCCGGCGGCCAGCGCCAACGCGTCGCCATCGCCCGGGCACTGGCCATCGGCCCCCGGCTGATCATCTGCGACGAACCGGTCTCCGCGCTCGACCTGACCACCCAGCGCACCGTCCTCGACCTGCTTCTGGAGATCCAGGAGACCACCGGTGTCGCGTACCTGTTCATCTCCCACGACCTGTCCGTGGTCCGGTTCATGAGCCACCGGGTCGCGGTCATCCACCACGGAGAGATCGTCGAGACCGCAGACGCGGAATCCGTCACCACCCGGCCGCACCACGCCTACACCCGCACGCTCCTGCTCGCCTCCCCGGTGGCGAACGTGGCCCGGCAACGGGAGCGGCGCGCGGCCGCCCGCGAATCCGGGCTCCTGGAGCAGAAGCCGTGACCTGCCGGCGCGCGTTCCGGCGGGCCGGTCCGCCGCTGATCCGCCCTGCCTGCGGCACGCAAAAAGAGACCATCCAGCTGCGGGCCGACGCCGGCGGATCCTGCAGCGCGAAGGGTGCGAGCAGGCCCTGGCAGAGCAGCTGTCCGCTGATGCTGTCCGGCCACGAACCCGTCGGAACGTAGATCCACGCATGTGACGTCGGACGGCGGGCATGAGACCGGAGATCCTGGCCGAGTGGCGGCAGGCAGCAGGTGCGCAGAGTCTGGATGAGGTGGGACCCGCGCCTGACGAGACGAAAAAGGACGCTCGTTCGCATCCGCACGGAGGTTCCCGATGACGACCGCTGCCGTCCAACCCGCCGGCTTCGAAGCCTTGTGGGCACCGCCCGGGGTCTACACCCCCCAGGCCGACACACACCTCCTGGCGCGGGCGCTCCAGGCCGAGGAGATCACGGAGGGCATGGACGTTCTCGACATCTGCACCGGGAGCGGGGCGCTGGCTCTGCTGGCCGCACGCAGGGGAGCCAGGGTATTGGCGACCGATGTCTCCTGGCGGGCGGTGATGACCGCCCGGATGAACGCGGTCCGGGCCGGGCACCGCGTGCGCGTACGGCGCGGCGACCTCACCGGGCCGGTCGCCCGACAACGCTTCGACCTGGTCGTGAGCAACCCTCCGTATGTGCCCACGCCGCACACGCGGCGGACAGGGAGCCACCGCAGCGCAGTGGCCTGGAACGCGGGGCGCGGCGGGCGGGAGGCCCTCGACCGGATCTGTTCCCACGCCGGTGAGGTGCTGCGACCGGAGGGCGTGCTGCTCATGGTGCAGTCCGGCCTCTGCGGGGTCGAGGAGACGCTGCGACAGCTGACCGGCGCCGGGCTGCGCTGCGCGGTCACCGACCGGTCCTATGTGCCCTTCGGGCCCGTCGTCACCGAGCGGCTGCCGTGGCTGCGGGGGCAGGGACTGATCGGTGCCGACGAGAACGAAGAGGAACTGGTGATCATCCGTGCCGCACGAAGCTGACCGGCCGAGGCGGGTCGCCGTCCAGCGCGACGGTCCGACGCTGATCGAAGGGCCGGTGGAGGTCGTGGGGGAGGACGGCACGGTCAGCACGTCGGACCGGTTCGTCGTCGCCGTCTGCACCTGCCGCCGCAGCAGAACCTACCCGTGGTGCGACACCAGCCACCGCGCACACCGACGGGCCCCGGACGCCGGACGCGGCGATCACGAGGATCAGCGTTCCGGCAGCGACCCGAAGGGCAGCCATGACGGCGACCACCACTGACCGTGATCACACCGGCGACAGCACCGGCCCCGCTCTCCCCGCACCCAGGGGGCCGCTCTCCGCCGGTCTGCTGGCCGCACTCGCCGCACCGCGCATGGCACAGTCCGCTCTGCCGGACGCGGGAGAAGCCGCGACGGCGGACCCGTACGGCGAGGACCTGCACCTGGCCCTCTACACGCTCTACGAGCTGCACTACCGCGGATTCGCCGGTGTCAGCGACGACCGGGAGTGGGACCCCGCCCTGATGCCCCTGCGCCACGCGCTCGAACAGCGCTTCCTCGGCGCGCTGCGCACCGATGTGCCCTCGGGCAGGGGGGCGGGCGAGGTGTTCGACGAACTGCTCGTGGAGCCGGCCGACCACCGGGGGAGCGTCGCCCACCATCTGGAGCACGAGGGTGAGTTGTGGCAGCTGAAGGAGTACGCGGCGCTGCGCTCCCTGTACCACCTCAAGGAGGCCGACCCCCACGTCTGGGTGATACCCCGGCTGAGCGGGCGGGCCAAGGCCGGTATGGCCGCCATCGAATACGACGAGTTCGGAGCGGGACGGGCCGAGAACGTACACGCCAGGCTCTTTGCCGACCTGATGGCGGACCTGGGGCTGGAGACCCGCTACGGCCACTACCTCGACGAGGCGCCGGCACCCGCCCTCGCCGTCGTCAACGTCATGACACTGTTCGGCCTGCACCGGGCGCTGCGGGGCGCGTTGGTCGGTCATTTCGCCTGCGTAGAGGTCACCTCGTCCCCCGGCTCGCGCCGACTCGCCGAAGCGATGCGGCGCACCGGGGCGGGCCCGGCCGCGGAACGCTTCTACACGGAGCACGTGGAGGCGGACGCCGTGCACGAACAGGTCGTACGCCGGGAGGTGATCGCCGGCCTGCTCGCCGATGAACCCCACTTGGAGGCGGATGTGGCGTTCGGCGCGGAGGCGACCGTGTACTTGGAGGACCAGCTGTCCGCCCACCTCCTGAAGGCGTGGGGCGCCGGGCAGTCGACGCTACGGGAGGGCTGCCGGAATTCCGCGGTGTGAGTCCGTTCCTGCCGACCCGAATGGCGCAGGGCCGGCTTTCGGCGCACGGTGGAACGGGGGCACAGGTCGGCGGAAGGAATCCGCCGGGTCCGGTCCGCCCCCTCGCAGAACGACCCTGTGCGAGGAACTCATGGCGACGAACGACAGCAGGCGCACAACCGCGCTGGGAACGAGTGAGACCGGCGGCGGAACGCGGGGTACCACGGTCATTGCGGACACCGTGGTCTCGACGATCGCCGGAATCGCCGTGCGCGAGACGGAGGGAATTCATTCGGTCGGAGGCGGCGCGTCGCGGGCTCTGGGCGCGGTCAAGGACAAGGTCTCCCGCTCCAACGACCCGGGCCGCGGGGTGAAGGTGGAGGTAGGTGAGAAGCAGACCGCCATCGACGTCGACATCGTGGTGGAGTACGGCATCCCCATCGTGCAGGCCTCGAGGAATCTCCGCGCCCAGGTCACCGACGCGGTCGAGACCATGACCGGGCTGGAAGTCGTCGAGATCAACATCAAGGTAATCGACGTCTACGTACCGGGAGTTGATGACGACGATGATGACGATGACGACGAGGCCACGGAGAGCGCTCCGTCGAAATCCCGCGTCCAGTGAGGTGGGTTCACACCCGCATGGCGTAGGAGGGACACGGTCCGCCGCCCCGCGGGTGGCCTGAGGCCTCCGGCGGGGCGGGGAGTCGCTTCGGGACGCGGCTGCTCGCCTGTCCGGGCGTGATCAGATGCGCACGGCTGCCTGGAAGCCACCGATGGTGTTCATCGACTCGTAGCGGACGTAGGCGCCCGGATACGGGGCGTGCAGCACGGTGTTGTTGCCCGCGTAGAGACCCACGTGCGTCGTGTTGTTGAAGAAGACCAGGTCGCCCGGCTTCAGCTGACTCTGCGCGATCCGGGTGCCCTGATTGATCTGAGTGTACGTAACACGGGTGATCTCGACACCGGCCTGCCGATAGGCCCACTGCGTCAGGCCCGAGCAGTCGAAGGAGTTGGGGCCGGTCGCGGCGGGGGAGTACGGCATGCCCACCCGGGTGCTCGCGGCCTGGAGGGCGGTGGCGCCCACCTTGGAGGCGGGGACCTCTTTACCGAGGTCCGGGGTGGAGGTGGAGCCGGAGCCCGAGCCCGAGCCGGAGGTGTCCCCGCCGAGCTTGACCCGGTCACCGGCGTCGCGGCTGGCGCGGAGGTCGTCCTTGCGCATCTGCTCCTGCTCGGCGGCGGTGAGGGTGTTGAGCACCTTCCGCGCCTCGGC
>NZ_JBHVWF010000018.1:0-83972 GCF_042882365.1 Streptomyces sp. NPDC058221
CAGCCCCGCCCCGGCCTCACCTGCCCGGAGCGGGTCGAACGGGTCCGGGGCCGGGGCTATGCCCGGCTCGTGTTCACTCCCGCGCTCTCCCCCGCCCCGTCGCGCAGCACGGGCATCGGCATGAGGACCGGGCTGTCGGCCGGTTCCTTGCGGCAGACGTCCCCGCACTCCGCGTCCAGCGAGCAGCAGAGCGAGCAGATCGGTCCGGACTGCACGGGGCAGTCGGCGATGTCCGGGAGCTCGTACGCCGTTTCGCAGACGGAGCAGGTGTGAGTGGCGGTGATGTCCGCGACGTCGGCCCCGGGACCGTTCACCGGATTGGGCCGGGCCAGGTAGTACCTGCCTTTCGTCGCCCACGCGATCAGCGGACAGAGGGTCAGCGAAAGACCGGCTGCGATGAAGGTCGAGAAGGCCTCCGCGTACGTACCGAACAGCCCGAAGAAGGCGAGGATCGAGACGGTCGAGGCAGTCACCATCGCACCGAACCCCGCCGGGTTGACCGCGTACAGGTAGGCCCGTTTGAACTCGATGTACGGGGGGCTCAGCCCGGTCCGCTTGTTGATGACCAGGTCGGCGGCGACGGCGGCGATCCAGGCGATGCCGACGTTCGAGTAGAAGCCCAGCAGCTTGTTGAGGGCCGCGAACATGTTCATCTCCATCAGCGTCAGCGCGATGACGAGATTGAGGAAGATGTACCAGACCCTGCCGGGGTGACGGTGGGTGATGCGGGAGAAGAAGTTCGACCAGGACAGCGAGCCGCTGTAGGCGTTGGTCACATTGATCTTGATCTGGGACACGATCACGAAGAGCGCGGCGGCAGGCAGCGCGAACGAGCCGAGCCAGGGCTTCAGCGCCTCGATCTGCGGCGCGATCGGTTCGAGCGCGTGCGTCTTGCCGACCGCTTCCAGGGCGACGAAGGCGAGCAGCGCGCCGCCGAGCTGTTTGGCCGCGCCGATGATCACCCAGCCCGGCCCGGCGGCGAGGACCGCGATGTTCCAGCGGCGCTTGTTCGCCTCCGTCTTCGCCGGCATGAAGCGCAGATAGTCGGCCTGTTCGCCGATCTGGGCAATGAGCGAGAGCGCGACCCCCGTGCCGAGCCCGAACCCGATCCAGGAGAAGCCCGAACCCGCCCCTTCCGTACCGCCGAAGGAGCCGAACGCACCCCAGGCGTCCGGCGCCTCGAAGGCGAGGACGACGAACGGCAGCACCATGCCGATGATCCAGACCGGCTGGGTCCATGCCTGGACCTTGGCCAGGGCGCCCATTCCCCGGAAGACGATCGGGATGACGATCAGGGTGGTGATCAGATAGCCCGCCTCGACCGGCAGACCGATGGCCTGATGCATGGCCTGCGCCATGATCGAGCCTTCGAGGGCGAAGAAGATGAAGGTGAAGGACGCGTAGATCAGCGAGGTCAGCGTCGAGCCGAAGTAGCCGAATCCGGCGCCCCGGGTGACCAGGTCCATGTCCAGGCCGTACTTCGCGCAGGCCCGGGCGATGGGGATGCCGGTGAGGAAGATGATCGTCGCCGCGGCCAGGATGGAGGCGAAACCGCTGGTGAAGCCGTAGGTGAAGACGATCGAGGCACCGATCGCGAAGTCGGCGAGATAGGCGATGCCGCCGAGTGCGGTGCCCGCGACCACGCCGGGCGACCAGCGGCGGAACGAGTGCGGCGCATAGCGGAGGGAGTAGTCCTCGCGGCTCTCATCGGCGGCAAGCTTCGCGTAACTGCGCCTGGGCGGCGGGGATCCGGCGCCGCCCTCCGGGGCTCCTGGGGCGGCATCCGCCTCAAGAGCCCCGGCCGTCTGGGGTATGGCTGTGTCCGTCATCGGCGACTTCCCGTTCGTCAGTCCGGTGTGCGGGTTCGAACGGGAAGGTAGGAGCAGGACATGACAAGCCATCACGGGCGACGATTGCCCGGCGGTTACGGGACCTGGGCGGACGTTAACTTGTCGTCACGGGTGCCGGACGGGCACCACCGGGTATCGGTCACCCGACAGGAACGCCCCTTCCGGGAATCCCTCGCCTGACGGGAACGGCTCCTCCGAAGGCCGGTCATCTGACGGGGAGGTGGTAGGCGATCCGGTAGCGGTCGGCCGGCACCACCACATCGGCGGTCTCGACCGCCCGCCCCGACGCGTAGTACGTGCGCTCGATCACCATCACCACATGGCCGGGCACCCCGCCGAGCGCCAGGAGCTCCTCCGCCAGCCCCGGGCGCGCGCCGACCTGTTCGGCCACGTTGTCCACGACCACATCGATCGCGGCCATCCGCTCGACCACCCCACAGCCGCCCAACGGGCCCTCCTCCGGCAGCATCACCGGCGTGCGCCCCGTGACCGCGAGGTTCTCCCAGGAGGTGGAGAGCATCATCGGCTCGCCGGCCTCCCGAAAGACGTAGCGCGTGCGCATCACGCGGTCGCCCGGCTCGATCCCCAGCCGTTCGGCGATCTCCGGACTCGCCCCCTCCTGCTCGCTCCGGGACTCCCAGGTCCCCCGCGCGCCCTCCGCCGTCTGCTCCTGCCGGAACGGACTGGCGCCGGCCTCGGACCGGAAGCCGGAGCGCGCGATCCGGCGCGGGACCGGGCGCTCGCGGACATACGTACCGGAGCCGGAGCGGCCCTCGACCAGCCCCTCCGCCATCAGCACCTTGCGCGCCTCCAGCGCGACGGTGTCCGAGACCCCGTACTCCTCGCGGATACGCGCCTGCGACGGCAGGCGCGTATGTGGCGGCAGCGAACCGCTGACGATCTTCTCTCTCAGATCGCTCGCAACGCGCAGATAGGCGGGCTGCTCACCGAAAGTCACAGGCCACTCCCCAAGAGGTTGACAGACTGCAACAGCGTCGCAACCGTCGGTTCCGGACCGCAAGCACAGGCCAAAGTTTCACTCGAAGTGATGATTCGCCACCGACGTGCGCATACCCCGGACCGCCTCCACAGGACAGCGGTGAGCCGGTGGCCGCCGTCGGCCGCGCCGCCCGGCGGCAGGGATTCCGCGGCCGGGCGGCCACGACGGTACGGCCGCCCCGCCCCGTCCTCTCCCTGCTGACATGCTGGTTGCCATGGCCACCGCATACCACTGCCCGCAGGACGGGACCCGCGCCGACATCACGTCACTGACCTGGTGCTGTCCGGTCTGCCGCGGCCCCTGGGACCTCGACTTCGAGATCGCGGACCCGCTCCGCCCCGGCGTCCTGCCCGGCCGGGTCAACTCCCTGTGGCGTTACGAGGAGGTGCTGCCGCTCGCGTCCCCCACGACCACTCTGGGTGAGGGCCGCACGCCGCTCGTTCCGATCACCGGCACGGTCTCGGCCAAACTCGACTTCCTCATGCCGACGCTCTCCTTCAAGGACCGCGGCGCGGTGATGCTCGCGGAACTGGCCCGCCGCCTCTCCCCCGAGCGCGTCGTGGCGGACAGCAGCGGCAACGCGGGCACCGCGGTCGCCGCCTACTGCGGCCGCGCCGCACTGCCCTGCACGGTGTACGTCCCCGAGGGCACGTCCCCGAAGAAGACCGAGCAGATCCGGGCCCATGGCGCGCGGCTGGAAATCGTCCCCGGGGACCGCGAGTCGACCGCTCTGGCGGCCCGGGCCGCGGCCGGCACACCCGGCACGTTCTACGCCTCGCACGTCTTCAACCCGTACTTCCTGCACGGCACGAAGACCTACGTCTACGAGATGTGGGAGGACCTCGGCGGCACGCTCCCGGACTCGATCGCCGTACCTGTCGGCAACGGCACCCTGCTCCTCGGCGCGGCGCTCGCCATCGCGGAACTCCGCGCCCAGGGCCTCATCGACACCCGTCCGGCCCTGATCGCCGTGCAGTCCGAGGCCGTTTCGCCACTGGCCGCCGCTTTCCACGCCGGCGCGGATGATCTCCTCGACACCCCCGCCGGTGCGGCCGCCCCCACGCTCGCCGAGGGCATCGCCATCCCGCGTCCGCCGCGGGCCCGGGCGATCCTGGCGGCGGTACGCGAGTCCGGCGGTACCTTCCTGACCGTGACCGAGGATCAGATCCGCGGCGCACAGCTGGACCTGGCCGCCCGTGGCTTCTACGTGGAGACGACCGGGGTCGCCTGCTGGGCCGCGGTCGGTCACTGGACGGACCGCAGCGTCGTCGTGCCGCTGTGCGGCGCGGGTCTCAAGACGGGCCTCGCGGCCTGAGGCCGGAGAACGGGCTCGCGGCCTGAGCCGGGACGGGCCTCGCAGCCTGAGCCGGGGCTCCGTTCTCCGAATTCCGAGCTCCGGCATCCGCCTCCCGCCCGTGCCGGATCCCGCACGTGCCGGGGCCCGCACACGCCGGGAGCCGCATGCCGGGTGGCACATGCGCCGGGTGCCTCACCTGCCGGGCACCCGCACGTGCCGGGCCGCGCACGTGCCGGGCCTCGCACGTGCCGGTGCCGCGTCAGCCGTTCACCCGCGCGCCGTGCACCGCCGCGATGCACCCGTTTCCCTACGTTCGTTCCGTGAGCCTCTCGCGTATCTCTCTTCTCACGTCGCTGCTCGCGTGCGCCCTGGTCGCGCCCATGCTGCCCGGTGCCTACGCCTCCGACCGGGCCTCGCCCACCGCGTCGCCCGTCCGCCCCACCTGGCCCGGGCCCGGCGTGGCCTGCGGTCGCGACACCGACCCCGCCTGGGCGCCGACGTCCACCACGTTCGGCGGGGCCGAGGGCTACGACCCCTATGTCGGCAACGGCTATCTGGGCCACCGCGTGCCCGCCGCCGGCGCCGGATACGCCGAGCGGTCCGAGAAGACCGGCTGGCCGCTGTTCACCCCGCGCTACGACGGGGCCTTCGTCTCCGGGCTCTTCGGCCGCGACCCGGATCTGGCGGCCGGCCGCGAGGTGGCAGCCGCCCTGCCGAGCTGGACGAACCTCGATGTGCGCGTGGGCGACGAGACGTACGGCTCCGCCACCCCGGCGGGACGGATCTCCCGTTACCGCCAGACGGTGTTCCTGCGCTGCGGACTGGTGCGCACATCGCTGCGCTGGACGACCGCCGACGGCCGGGCGACCGACCTGACGTACGAGGTGCTGGCCGACCGCGCCGCGGTGCACTCCGGCGCGGTACGACTGCGCATGACCCCGCACTGGAGCGGCACGGCCACGATCACCGGCCGGCTCGACCCGCGCGGCGCACGCCGGATCGCACTCGCCGACGACGGGACGTTCCGGACTCGGGGCACCGGGACGAAGGGCGCGATCGTGCAGACGATGCGCCAGGCCCCCGGCAGCACGGACCCGGCCACCGGTATCGCGCCCCCGGCAGCCGACAGCACGCCCCCGGCCGCCGGCACCGCGCTCCGGAACCCCGGCGACGTGCGCCGGGGCTCCGCGCACGCGGATTCGTCCCGGATGAGCGCCGGGCGCACGTATACGTTCGAGAAGTACGTCGGGGTCGATACCGCACTCACCTCGCGCGCCCCGCGCACCACCGCCCGGGAGGCGTCCCTGCGCGCGGCGCGGCTCGGCTGGTCGGCCCTCGTCGGCGAGAACGCCGCTGCCTGGCGCCGGGACTGGGCCGCGGACGTCCTGGTTCCGGGCAGCCCGGATCTGCAGAAATGGCTGCGCTCCGCGCAGTACGGGCTGCTGGCCTCCACCCGCGCCGGCTCCCGCGACAGCATCGCCCCGGCCGGGCTGACCAGCGACAACTACGCGGGCATGGTGTTCTGGGACGCGGAGACCTGGATGTACCCCGGGCTGCTCGCCACCCGCCCCGAGCTGGCCCGTTCGGTGGTCGAGTACCGCTACCGCACCCGTGACGAGGCCCGTACCAATGCCGAGAAGCTGGGGTTCAAGGGGCTGTTCTACCCGTGGACGAGCGCGAGCAAGGGCAACCTCTGGTCGGAGTGCCAGAGCTGGAACCCGCCGCACTGCGTCACCCAGAACCACCTCCAGGGCGATGTCTCGCTGGCCGTCTGGCAGTACTACCTGGCCACCGGCGACCGTGACTGGCTGGCCGGCCACGGCTGGCAACTCCTCCAGGGCATGGCGGACTTCTGGGCATCGCGCGCCACCGCGAACGACGACGGCAGCTACTCCGTCAAGGAGGTGGCGGGGCCCGACGAGTACAGCAACGGCGTCACGGACGGGGTGTTCACCAACGCCGTCGCCGCCACCGCGCTCCGCAACGCCACCCGCGCGGCACAGCTCCTCGGCCACCGGGCCCCGGCCGAGTGGAACAAGGTCGCGGACGGATTGCGCATCCCGTACGACCCGAAGCGGAAGCTCTTCCTCCAGTACGCGGGCTACGACGGCTCCACGATCAAGCAGGCCGACACCGCGCTGCTCATCTATCCGCTGGAGTGGCCGATGGAGCCCGGTGCGGCAGCCGCCACGCTCGACTACTACGCGGCCCACACCGATCCGGACGGCCCGGCCATGACGGATTCGGTCCATGCGATCGACGCGGCCGCGACCGGGGAACCGGGCTGCGCCACGTACACCTATCTCCAGCGTGCGGTGCGGCCGTATCTGCGCGGCCCGTACGCCCTCTTCAGCGAGGCGCGCGGCGCGAAGGCCGGCGCGCAGGATCCGCTGTCCGGTTTTCCCGCCGAGGACTTCCTCACCGGTAAGGGCGGCTTCCTGCAGGTGTTCACGCACGGCCTTACGGGGCTGCGACTGCGGGAGGACGGGGTACGGCTGGATCCGATGCTGCCGCCGCAACTGCGTCAAGGAGTCAGGCTGACGGGCCTGCGCTACCAGGGGCGTACGTACGAGATCGCGATCCGCCCCCGCACGACGGAGGTGCGGCTGACCTCGGGCGCCCCCTTCACGCTCCACACACCCGCCGGTCCGCGGCTGCTCTCCACCACGCTGACCCTGCCCACACGCCGTCCCGATCTGACCCCGACCGCCGACGCGTCGCGATGCCGCCCGACGACGGCCACCTCCGAGTCCCCCGGCCTGTACGCGGCCGCGGCGGTGGACGGCAGTACGGCGACGGCCTGGTCCCCGGACGGGGCGACGGGCACGCTGACCGTGGATCTGGGGCGGACGGCGGCGGTCACGGCGATCACGCCGGAATGGACGGACGTACGACCCGCCTCGCACCGTCTGGAGGCCTCCGCCGACGGCCGGCGCTGGGAGCCGTACCGGGCGGGGGCGGTGGCCCGCAAGGTGCGGGTGACGGTCGGGTCGGCGGATGCGGACAAGCCGGCGGGCGTAAGGGAGTTGAGGGTCACCCAGCCGTAGTGCGGGGCTTCTCGTCCACCGGTGCGCGGGTCACGGCGGGCCGTCGGGCCGTCGGCCGGCCCAGCAGGATCCCGCCCAGCACCAGGACGAGACCGCACACCTGCCGCAGGGTGAGCGACTCTTCGGCGATCACGGTCCCGAGCAGTACTCCGGTCACCGGGTTGAGGAGTCCGACCAGGCCGACCGTGGCGGCGGGCAGATGGCGCAGCCCCGTGAACCAGGCGGCGAAGGCGACCGCGGTCGCCACCACGGTGACGTAACCGAATCCGAGGACGGCCGGCCCGTCGAGTGCGGGCGGGGCGCCCTCGACCGCGGCGGCGAGGGGCAGCAGCAGAAGTCCGCCGGCGATCAGCTGCCACGAGGTCGAGGCGAGGACGTCAACGCCCGCGCCCCAGCGCTTGGCGAGGATGTAGCCGAGGGACGACATCAGCATGGCGGCGACCGAGGCCAGCACTCCCCGGACGTCGACGGAGACCGACCCGGTCAGCAGCATGAGACACACCCCGGCGATGCCGGCGGCCGCGCCCGACAGAGGCAGCAGGCCCGGCCGTTCCGCGACCAGCGCCCAGGCGATCAGCATCATGGCCACCGGGGAGCTCGCCATGATCGTCGACGCGGTGCTGGTCGGGAGCAGCTGCGCGGCGACGTACACGAGGGCGAAGAACCCGCCCATGTTGAGGACGCCGAGCACGGCCGCCTTCCACCACCAGGAGCCGCGGGGCAGTTCCCGGCGGACGGCCAGGAGCAGGAGCCCTGCGGGCAGCGCCCTGATCGCCGCCCCGTACAGCGGGGTCCCGGCGGGCAGATAGGCGTGGGTGACGTAGTAGTTGGTACCCCAGGCCACCGGTGCGATCGCCGTGATCAGCACCCATCGCAACGTAGCTTCCATGGAAACTATTATGCCTTCCACGGAAGCTATAGTGAAGTCATGCAGGATCCCCCCTCCCCCGCCCCTGAACCCCTGGACCATGTCGCACGCATCCAGGCGGAATGGCACCGCGAGCGCCCTGACCTCGACGTAAGCCCGCAGGGCGTGATCGGGCGACTGCACCGGGTCGGCGCACTGCTCACCGAGGAGCTCTGCGTGGTGTACCGGCGATTCGGCCTGAGCGAGGGCGAGTTCGACGTGCTGGCCGCTCTGCGGCGGGCCGGGTGCCCGTTCGAACGGGCACCCGGGGAGCTGGCGACGCACACCATGGTCACCACCGGCGCGATGACCAAGCGCATCGACCGCCTGGAACGCGCCGGCCTGGTCACCCGCCGCCGCGCGGCCGGGGACGGCCGGGGCCGGGTGGTCGCCCTCACCGACGCGGGCCGGGAGCTGATCGACCAGGCGTTCACGGAGCACATGCGCAACGAACGCCGCCTCCTCGACACCCTGACCGGGGACGAGGCCGCGGCGCTCGAGCCGCTCCTTGCCGCGTGGCTGG
The DNA here is from genome assembly GCF_042882365.1 of Streptomyces sp. NPDC058221. Lineage (NCBI taxonomy): Bacteria > Bacillati > Actinomycetota > Actinomycetes > Kitasatosporales > Streptomycetaceae > Streptomyces > Streptomyces sp. NPDC058221. The sequence continues at coordinate 8,625 of NZ_JBHVWF010000018.1, forward strand.
CACGGGTGGAACCACCACAGGAAGGCTGACCCCTTCAGCCTCACCCGCCGGCCTTCGCCTTCGCCTTCGCCTTCGTCTTCGTCTTCACCGGCGGATGAGTCCCCCGTACGGCCTCCCTTGCGACCTCCCGGGCGGCCGCCGGCGGGTCAGGCAGCCGGACCCTTCAGATGGGCGAGCGCGGTGATGACGCGGTCGGCGATGTCCTGCGGCCACGAAAAGGCACGCGTCACGGCGCGCTGATGGGCCAGTCCGTGCAGGCCCAGCCACAGCGCGACCGCGTCGCTGGAGGGGTCGGTGCTGGCGGACTGCCCGGCGGCGGCACATCCGGCGAGTTCGGTCACGAGGATCCGCATCGTGTCGGCACCCAGTTCGGCCAGATCCGACGCAGTGAGGGAGCTGTCGCCGAGGTCCGGCACCCAGAGGCCGCCGAACATCGTGCGGTAGCGCTCGGGGTGGGTCCGCGCGAAGTCCAGATAGGCGTTGCATACGGCGTACAGCCGCTCCCGAGGGTCGGTCCCGGCCTGCTCCAGCATCGAGAGCAGACTGTCGCGCAGCTCGGAGAACTCCCGCTGCACAACGGCCAGCATGATCGCCGGCTGGTCGGGGAAGTGCGGGTAGATCGACGGGGCGGCGATGCCGACCCGCCGGGCGACCGACCTCAGAGTGATGGCGCGCTCGTCGCCCGCTTCGTCGAGGAGTTCCACCGCGGCGGCGATGATGTCCTCGCGCAGGCGGCCGCCCTCGCCGCGTCGATTACGCGCACGAGCCCGCTTCGGTGCGTCCGGGGCCGCTGCTCCGATGTTTTCCATGCCATCACCTTACGCCGTGAAGGTTACGGCCGTACCCCTCTTGCGCACTCGAGACTTACAGCTGTAGCGTTACGTCTGTAAGCAAACGAGCGAAGCCCTTGAGAGGTACGACATGACCGCCAGCACCACCACCCACGTCACCGAGATCGTCCTGCCCGGCGCCGTCGAGCCGGACGGCCTCGAAGTCCGCACCCGCGACCTTCCGGCCCCGGCCGCGGGGCAGGTCGTCCTGCGGATGGAGGCGACCGGGGTCGCGTTCGCCGAGCAGCAGATGCGCCGCGGCAAGTACTACGACCAGCCCCCGTTCCCCTTCGTGCCCGGCTACGACGTGGTGGGTACGGTCACCGCCACCGGCCCGGGTGTGGATGCCGGGCTCACCGGGCACCGGTTCGCCGCCGTCACCAAGACCGGCGCGTGGGCCAGCCACCTGCTGATCGACGCCGCGGAGCTGATGCCGGTACCCGCCGGTGTGGACGCGGCCGCGGCGGAGACCGTGCTCGTCAACGGGATCACCGCCTGGCAGATGCTGCACCGGCTGGCCGACGTCAAGCCGGGCGGGATCATCGTCGTACTCGGCGCCAACGGCGGCGTCGGCTCCACGCTCGTGCAACTGGCCCGGCACGCAGGCATCACAGTGATCGGCACGGCATCCCCCCGACACCACGACACCGTGCGTGAGCTGGGCGCGAGCCCGGTCGACTACCGCGACCCCGACATGTACGCCAAGATCCGGGAGCTCGCGCCGGACGGCGTGGACGCGGTCTTCGACCACGTCGGCGGCGCCGGAGTGGAGCAGTCCTGGCGGCTGCTGCGCCGTGGCGGAACGCTGGTCTCCTACGGCACGGCCGCGACCAAGGACGAAGAAGGGAGCTCGCAGCTGCCGGTGCTGAAGCTGTTCGCGCGGCTTGCGGCGTGGAACGCCCTGCCCAACGGCAAGAGCGCGCACTTCTACAACTACTGGGCCGGGCAGCGGCGTCGGGCGGTGTGGCAGCAGCGGCTGAACGAGGACCTCACACAGGTGCTGCGACTGGTGGCCGACGGTTCTCTCGTCCCGCAGATCGCCGCGGAGATCCCGCTGGCCGACGCCGCGTCCGCACTCACGCTCGCCGAGTCCCGCACCGTCCTCGGCAAGGTCGTCCTCGTCCCCGGGCCGTGACGGCGATGCCCATCGCCACCGACACGTCCGCACCCCGCCGCACCCTCCGTCCTCGGAACCGCCGGGGCGAGGGCAACCACCTGCGGGCAGAGATCCTGGCCGCCGCGACCGACCTGCTCGATCACGGCGACGAACGGGCCGTCACCCTGCGCGCGGTGGCCCGGAGGGCCGGGATCAGCGCCCCCTCGATCTACCCGCACTTCGCCGGCCGGCCGGCCATCGTGCTCGCCGTGATCCGTGAAGCCTTCGCCGACCTCACCGGCCGGCTGGAGGCGGCCGCCGGCGAGGACGCCCCACAGCGTCTGCACGCCGCCTGCCGCGCCTATCTCGACTTCGCCGCCGCCCACCCCGAGCGCTACCGCGCCATGTTCGGTGAGCTCGCCCGTCCCGTTGCCACCGACAGCGGGACGGGCCGGGGCGATCTGGCCACCCTCGGAGCGGACGCCCTGGAGGTCCTCTCCGGCGCCCTCACCGACTGCGTCACCTCCGGACACTCCACCAGCACCGACCCCTGCGCCGACGCAATCGCACTCTGGCTCGGCCTGCACGGGCTCGCCCACCAGCTCGCCATGGCCCACTCGTTTCCCTGGCCCGCCGATCTCGTACGGCCCTTCGTGGCCTCGCTGTCACACCTCGACGCGGCAGACGACCCACCCGCTCCTGCTCCTGCTCCTGCTCCTGCTCCTGCTCCTGCTCCCGAATACATCAGTACAACTCTGAGGAAAAATGCGTAAGTTCACGACCGTGACCTTACTTTCGGCCCAGACTCCGGAGGTTCCCGCCATGTCCGTCGCCGCCCCCGCGCCTGCCCCCGCCGCACCGTCGTTCACCCCCGGGGCCCCGCATCCCGCGACCGAGGTCGACAACCGCGCCACCTACGTCAGCTTCGGACTCGCCTATGTGCTCGGCCACGGCAGCGCCGCGCTCTCCCGGGGCAGCACACCCCTGCTCGACCTGCCGGACTGGCTGCCCATGACGCTCCTGGGGATCGGACTCGCGGTCGGGACGGTCCAGGCAACCGTTGCCGCCATGCGTGCCCAGCGCGCCGCGACCGGACCCGAGGAGGTCCTCTCCGGCAAACTGCTCGGCGCCGCCTGGGTCGTCGCCTTCGCCGCCCTCTTCCTCGCCATCACCGGCCTGACGAACAGTCTCGACCTGCCCGACCTGCAGTCCATGCTCTGGCCCACCGGCTCCGGATTCGTCGTCGGCCTGCTCTACGTCGCCGAGGGCTCCGCACGCCGCAATCTGCTGCACTACGCCCTCGGCAGCTGGCTCGCCCTGATCTCCACCGCGGCACTTCTCCTCGGCACTCCGGGCCTGTACTGGGTCCTCACCCTCGCCGGAGGCGGCGCCTATGCCCTGGCCGCGGTCCTCGAACGCCGCCGCCTCGCCACCCGCTGACGCCAGAAGAGGCCAGGAACAGCCCGCGAAGCGGCGAGCGGTGGCAGACATCCGCGGCGCGGGCTCAATGGCCGGTGAGCAGCCCGGCGTCGTGGGCGAGGACGGCGGCCTGCACGCGGTTGGCGCAACCCGTGCGGGTGAGGATCCGGCTGATGTGGGCCTTGACCGTGCCGGCGCTCAGATACAGCTGCTCGGCGATCTCCGCGTTGGACAGGCCCGTGCCCAGCAGCCGCAGGACATCCTGTTCGGCCGGGGTCAGTTCTCCGGTCCGGCGCAGCGCGGCCTCGGTGTTCCGGCCCGAGTCCACATGGCGTTCCAGCAGTTGCCGGGTGATCCGAGGGGCCAGCACCGGTTCGCCTGCGGCGGCGAGTTGAACAGCGCGGATCAGCTCGGCGGGGCCGGTGTCCTTGAGGAGGAATCCGCTCGCTCCGGCCCGCAGCGCCCGCGTCACGCTCTCCTCCTCGCCGAACGCCGTCAGCATCACGACACAGGTGCGGGGCGAGAGACGGGCGATGTCCTCCGCGGCGGCGATGCCGTCCCTGTCCGGCATCTGGATGTCGAGCAGGGCGACGTCGATGTCCTGGGCACGGCATGCCGCGGCGGCCTCCCGGCCGTCGCCGGCCTCGGCAACCACGCTGATGTCGTCGGCGTTCTCCAGGATCATCCGGATACCCACGCGCATCAGCGCCTCGTCGTCGGCGATCAGGACTCGGATCATCGGCTCAGCTTAGGGCCGCGTAGACCACCAGCACGACGAGGAAGACGGCCGTGGGCAGGATCACGAGCGCTGTCACGCAGCCCGATCCAAGGACTCGCGGCCAGGTCAGGATCTCGTCCGGCAGCGGGGCTCGTGCCCCTCTCGGTTCCGCACCGTTCCATCCGGCACCGTTGAGCACCGCGTCCTTCGGTCCCGCAGCGGCCGGTCCTGCACCTCCGGGCTTCGGTCGAGCCGGGTCCGGAAGGGATTCAGCCGGGGCCTCCAAGAGCGCGGCATGCCCCAGGGGCTCGTTCCCCCGGACGGGCAGCCAGGCGTCCACACGGAATCCGCCGCCGGTCAAGGCGCCCGCCCGGAACGTGCCCCCGAGCAAGGAGATCCGCTCCTGGCAGGCAGCCAGCCCACTGTGGGTTCCCCCGTGGGAGCGGCCGCCGGCAGGGGGCACCTCATTGGTGACGGACACTTCGACACCTCTGTCCGTGCTCCTCACCACCACCGCGGTGGGCGCGCCGGACGCGTGTTTCAGCACGTTCGTCAGGCTTTCGCGGACCACCCGGTGGATCGCCTGACGCGTACGCGGACCGACCTCGGCCGTGTCGGGAACGGACCAGTCCAGCTCGACGGTGCTGCCTGTCTGCCTGGACTCCTCCATGAGGGCGGTGATGTCCGCGCGTGATCCCCTCTCGTCCCCGGCCCGGTCCGTCGTCCCGTCGCCGTCGGTGATGTCCTTGTGCCGCAGGACGCCGAGGATCTCGCGCAGTTCCTCCATGGCCGTACCCGCTGTCGTACGGAGCAGCTCGGCCTGTCCGGCGAGGGCGGGTGCCTGTCGTGCGGCGCCGAGTTCGAGCGCCCCGGCATGCACCGAGATCAGGCTCAGCCGGTGGCCCAGGAGGTCGTGCATCTCTCCGGCGATCCGGGTGCGTTCTTCGAGTCGGGCCGTCGCGGCGGTCAGGGTACGGGCCTGCTCCAGGTAGGCGTTGCGTTCGCGCAACAACCTGACCAGGGGCCTTCGTTGCCCCAGCAGAGTGCCGGCCAGCGCCGGCAGCAGCAGAAGCAGCACCGCTGAGGCCGCGTTGTCCGCCAGCAGCGGCAGCAGAGCCCCGGAAAAGATCAGGGCACGGATGAGTGTCAGGAAACCGACCACGGCGAAGGCCACCCCGACGAGCTGCCACACCCGCCGGGACGGTGTGATGCGGCGGGTGGCGGACAGGACGACCAGCGGCGCAACCGCCAGGGTCCACACGTTGTCACCCACGACCAGCACGGAGGACGCCAGGACCGCGACGCCCGGCCGGCCGCGCCGGGCGGGGACGAGCATCGCCGCCCACAAGGCCTCCAGCACGGCCCACACCATCCGGTGCGGGGGCACCAGCAGCAGGGGTATCAGGCCGATGGCTGCCACCAGGACGCAGAGGAGTGTCTCGGACACGACCCTGCGACGCCCGGCGGCACGCAGCGCGGACCAGCTCTCCGCCGCCTCGGTGCGCAACATCCGCGGTACACCGGCCAGCGCGCGTCCGAGGCCCGTGCCGGGGCCCGGGAGCCGCGTGTGTCCGGGCGTACGGCTCATGTTTCCCCCTTGCTCCGCCTCCGGGTCTCCCCCGGGGCGAACGGTAGCCGCGACGGTCGCCGCACTTCGGGCCCGGGGGGTCATGCACCCAGCCGGAGGTCCAGATCGGCCCGCAGCGCGGCCACGTCCACCTGGCCGGCGGCCAGCAGCCCGGCCACCTCGGCGTCCGTACCCGCCGTGTCCGTACCCGTTCCGTCCGCACCCGCCGTGTCCGTACCCGTTCCGTCCGCACCCACCGTGTCCGTACCCGTCGCCGGCTCGTCGAGCAGCGCGGACAGCAGGTGGACCGTGCCGACTGTGGGCGACCCGTGCTCGGCGGCGGACAGTTGCGCCCGTGCCTGGACCCGCTCGCAGGCCGCGGACCGCCGCACGCGGTTCTCGAGGGGGGCATCGGCGGTCCGGCCCGCCGATGCCGACCGGACCAGGGAGTGCTGTCGTGCACCGTGCCGGCGCAGCAGTTCCGGAGCGGAGTTGGCCTGCTCCATACTCCCGGGAAGCGAGCGCCCGGCCACGAACAGGGCCCGGTCCAGCGCCAGCGTCCCCAGCAGGAGATCCACCGGCCCGACCTCGGTGCGCCCGCACCGTACCGCTTGCCGCATGGCCTCGACGGACACCGCGAACAGAACCGGCGAGCCGTTCACCGCACTCCCCGACGTCCACGAAGTCAGCGCGCGGGTCAGGCGGTTGCCGCTTTTGCCCAGCGTTCCGGCCCGGCGGAGAAGGGTGACGCCGCGCGACTCCGGCTCCTCCTCCCCGGCTGCGGCGCTCGTGTCCAGGAGGTCGAGGGCGGACAGTGCGGCAGCCACGTCCAGCTGCCGCAGCAGCAGGGCTTCCCTCGCCCTGGTGTCCGGCAGCTCCAGCAGCGCACGGGCCACATGCCTGCAGCGCACCGAGATCGTCCCCTCGGCGCGGGCCGACCCGAGCGCAGTCAGCAGGCACGCGCGCAGAGCCCCGCTCATCCCGAGCCGCACCGGGCCGCTGTCCGCGTCCGATCCGCGCGAAGCGGAGACGAGCCGCCACTGCGCCTCGCGCCAGGCGGCATCCACCTCATTCCCATCGGCGTCCTGAGTCTCCGCACCAGCCCCGGGCCCGGCCGGCGCGCCCGGTGCCTCGTCATCGCTCACCCAACCGTCGCCTGACCGGCCGGAGATCAGACCACTGAGCGCTCCGGCCTTCCGCATACCCGGGGCAATCGCCGCACCGGCGTCCGTGTCGCCCAGCACAAGCGCCCCCAGCAGGGTGTCCGTCCCCACGACGGACAACTCCCGCCTGCCCGCACGGTTCAGCGTCTCCACCAAGAGCTCCATGACGTCCGGCTCGAACTCGGTGCTCGCCCCGACCACGGCTGTTCGGTCGGCTGTCCCGGTCATCTCTCGGTGTCCCATCGATGTTCCCCTCAATGCGTGGTGGCCTGGTACGAACGACGCTAGGCGCACCCGTCACGCCGTCGCGCCTGCCGATCGGCCAGACTCCCCGTCCGATCGGCGGGCCAGCCCTTAGGCCGTGCGCGAGCGCAAGATGCCTTCCACGCCCTGCAGGAAGGTTTCGCAGACAAGATCCGCGTCGGACAGACAGCCGGCTGCCATGGCGCCGTCCCGGAGCATGACCAGGTGCCGGCCGGCTGCGTCGGCGGGCACGAAGCCGGTCTGCGCAAGCAGCTCCGTGACGGTGTCCAGGAACCATTGCCGGTGGGCCAGCACCACTTGGTGGATCGGGTGGGCGGGGTCGGGATACTCGGCCGCCGCGTTGAGAAAGGCGCATCCACGGAACCCGGGGGAGCGGATTCCTTCGGCGATGGACCGGCCGACGGCCCGGACCCTGTCCGCCGCCGACTCGCTGCTCGCCTGCGCGGCCGCGACCTGCGTGCGGATCCCCCGGTCGGCCTGGTCGAGGTAGGCGAGGACGAGTTCTTCCTTGCCCGCGAAGTGCCGGTACAGCGTCGCCCGCGTCACCTGCGCCTCCGTGATGATCCGGTCGACGCCGACGGAGTGGATGCCCTCCGCGTAGAAAATCCTCGTTGCCGTACCGAGCAGCCTGGCTCGCGCTTCGGACGTGCTGCCGGTGCCGCCGTTGCTGCCGCCTTCTGTGTCCCGACTCATGGGCCCGAGGCTACCAAACCAACGAGGGAGAACGTTCGGTCTTGACAGTCGTCACCGAGACGCTTTGAATGGCGATGAGACCGAACGTTCTCCCCCTCTCTGGCAATCAATCCACCCCGTATCCGCTCACACCACCGGAAGGCACCCCATGGACACCATCACCTCCACGCCCACCCCCACCAGCGCCTCCACGACTCTGCGGAAGCTGTACTTCGTGCGCTTCGCGTTCGCCGCCGTGTGGGCCGGCCTGCTGTTCACGACCGCCGACACGCTGGGGCCTGCGAGCACGGCGCTGCTGGTGATCTACCCCCTGTTCGACGTGGCGTGCGCTGTCGCCGACATCCGGTCGGCCAACGCCGAGGGCGGCCCGGTCCGCGGCCTGTACGTGAACGTCGCACTCAGCGCCCTCACCGGCATCGGCCTCGCCGTCGCCGCCACATCCGGCATCCCGGCGGTCCTGCGCGTCTGGGGCGTCTGGGCCGTCACCGCGGGCCTGGTCCAGCTCATCGTCGGCGCCGCCCGACGCCGACTGGGCGGCCAGTGGGCGATGATCGCCAGCGGGGCCATCTCCACCGCCGCCGGCGCATCCTTCTTCGCACAGGCAGCGTCGAGCAAGGACGACGCCACCCTGGGCAATCTGGCCGGCTACGCCTTCCTCGGCGGCATCTTCTTCCTCGTCTCCGCCCTCCGCCTGAAGCGCGGCGGCAGCAAGGACGCATGACCCCGCGGACGCAGCGACAGCCGCGCGGCCGTCCCCGAACCCCGCCCTGGGCGGCGTCGACGTCCGGACAGCCCGGAACCGGCCGCGCACCCCCGTACGGCGGCCTCCCCCGTACGCAAGCCTCCGGCTCAGACCGACGTACGCAAACCTCCGGCTCAGACCGAGCGGGCCGCCTGACTCCTGATCCCGTCGAGCACGGCGGCGAGCATCCGGTCGAACTCCGCGACAGAACCGAAGTCGGCCCACCAGGGCGCCAGGGCGGCCATGCCCGGGTACACCTGAGGATCGAACTCGGGCACCGGAGCCGGCCCGTCGGCGCCGCCGCCGGTGCGTGCCAGCAAGTGCCCGTTGAGAAAGCCGAACAGCACCATCGGGGCATCCGCGGCCACTCGGTCGGGCACGCCGGCCGCACGCATGGCGGCGACCAGGCGCTCCAGAGCGGTGATGGCCACCGCCGAGGCCTGAGCGCGGGTGACCAGCAACGGGAACACCCGAGGATGCCGGTAAGCCATGTCGCGGTAGGAGTGCGCCGTCAGCCGGGCGACCTCCTCCCAGTCATGCGGCGCGCCATCGGGAACGGCCACCACCTCGGCGAGCACGACCTCGGAGATCACGTCCAGCAGCGCGGCCTTGCCTTTGACGTGATGGTAGATCGACATCGGATCGACCCCGAGCTCCTCGGCGAGTCGCCGTACCCCGAAACGCTCGAGGCCGTCGCGATCCACCAGCGCGACGGCCGCGGCGGCGATCCGCTCCCGGTCGAGCCCGGCCGAGGTACCCCGTGCACGTCTGACCACACCTGCTCCCCTCTCTCCTGCTTGCCAAATCTACGCCGTAGAACCTAGCGTACGGACTGAAATCTACGTCGTAGGTTTTAAAATGGCCCGCTGAAGGACACGGAGCAGAGACATGAGTGAGATCACCACCGCGGAGCGGCCACCTCAGCCGGAATGGCAGTCCGTGACGGCCGAGAGCCTGGCCGCCTACCGCGTCGCGGAGAACCGCTTCCGGGCATCCGAAGCGGCCCGGTCGATCCTGGGCCGGCCCGATCCGGACGCCACGGCCGACTGGCAGGAGGTGAGGCTGCCCGGCCGCGACGTTCCGGTGCGTGTGTACCGGCCCTCCGGCCTCTCCCAGACCCCTCTCCCCCTCGTACTCCACGTGCACGGAGGGGGGTTCGTGGGCACGGCGACCCAGTGCGACTGGGCCAACAGCCACCTCGCGGCCCAACTGCCCGCGGTCCTCGTCTCCGTCGAGCACCGGCTCCTCGACTGGGCGACGGCGCTTCCCGCGGCCGCCGACGACGGCTGGGAGGTGCTCCAGCACGTGGTGCGGCACGCCGACCGGTGGGGCGTCGACCCGGCCCGGGCAGCCGTCTTCGGCGAGAGCTTCGGCGGACTGATCAGCGCCCTGTCGGCGATCCGGGCGAGGGCGACCGGCCTGCGGCTCGCGGCGCAGGTACTGGTCAATCCCGCGGTCGATGTGACCGGGACGATGTACGAGCACGCCTCGATGGCCGAATACGGCCACGGCCCCGGCCCCGCCCTTGAGCAGCTGCGGCTGCTCCAGCGCCTCGCCCTGCCGCCGGGAACCGATGCGCGCACGCTCTCGCCGCTGTACGCCGACGCATTGGGCGGGCTTGCGCCGGCGCTCGTGGTGGTACCGACCCAGGACTCGGTGGCCGACCACGGCCGCCGTTACGCCGAGCGGCTGCGGGCGGCAGGAACGACAGCACGGCTCACCGAATATCCGGGAGCGGTACACGCCTTCCTCAGCCTGCCGGGGATACAGCCGCAGGCCGAGCCCGCCCGTGCGGAGATCCTCGAGTTTCTCCGCGCGGCCCTGTGACGTGAGGCAGCACGGCAGGCGGCACATCCGGGCCGGATCCCGCGACTCGCCCTTCTCCGGCGGCCCGGTCGTGGCCGGTCCCGGACCCCCGTCCCGGGACCGGCCACTCGGCTCACGTGGCGGCCGACCGGGTGTTCAGCGTCGGCAGCCGCCACGGGAGCGGGTGAGAGGCCGGGCCTTTCAGCCAGTTGCCGACAGGGGCGCCCAGGTGTATTGGACGCGCACGCCCTGGTCGTGGAGCCAGGCGGCCTCGCGGTGCCGGAGTTCGCGGGCGGACTCCGGTGCGATGGCGCTGGGCCAGCGGACGAGTACCGCGGTGACATCGCCCGTCCGGGCCAGCTGTCTCACCCGCCGCCACCCTTGACGCCGGCCCGGGTCGGGCTCACCGAAAGTGTCGGTGACGACCTCGGCGATCGTCAGTCCGCGCTCCTGGGCGTACGCGTGGCCCTCTGTCCGAGCGCGCTGCGTGGCTCCCCCGGGTACGCCCCGGGCCCGGTCGGCGCACACGTACAACACGACGGGAGAGGCGGTTTCATCGTGGGGAGTCATGGGCGCCTTCTGCAGATGGATCGAGGAGGGGGAAGGGATTCCGCCGCGCGAAGCCGTGTCCGGCAGCGCCCGGCTCCCACAGGGTCAAGGGCGGGCCGTCAACTGGGCCCATACGACCTTGCCTTCGGCCCGAGTCGAGCGTGCGGAGCCCCAGCTGTCCGCGAGTTGTGAGACGAGGAACAGCCCTCGCCCGCCCTCCTCGCCGGGGCCGGCGCGGTGCTCGGGCGGACGGACCGGAACGCTGCCCCCGTCGTGGATCTCGATGCGCAGGCACCGCTCGCCGCCGGTCAGCGTGAGACCGCACAGGACATGACCGCTGCCGGTGTGGAGTACAGCGTTCGTGGTCAGCTCGGAGACCAGCAGCACGGCGTCGCTGCATGTCTCACCGGACAGCTTCCAGGCACGGAGCCGGTCGCGCACGGTGTCGCGGGCGGATCTCGCGCTGGTACGCAGGGCGGGCAGACCGAACCAGTACTCCCGGCGCGGCACAGTCCCGGCTAAGGCAGGGGTCGAGGCCGGAGCCGAGGGTGTGGACAGAGTCACGGATGTCGCCTTCCAGCGCCTCCGGGGGGCGGGCGCGGTGAGGGGATGCGGGACTGCAAATCGAGCGGTGAGAGGCGTACGCCGGGGCAATCGCCCAGCTGCGGGGGGCCGACGACGGCATCGACATCACACGCCCTTTCCGGACCTGATCCTGCGCCACTGCTGTGACTTGACCGCTCACACATCCACTATGCGCGTGATAGAGCACGTGCTGCAACCGACTCCCTGATAATTTCAGAAGCGTCGGTATCACCCTGGCGTCAACATCAAATCGCTGTAAGAATGGCGCTATTGACGGTTTCTCAGGAGGTTTGGGCGTGAGTGAAGCCCGTTCCGGCACCAGCGCACCGACAGTCCTGCGCATGATCCTCGGCCGTCGGCTGCAGGAGATGCGGCTCGGCGCCGGTGCCTCGCTGGAGGATGCGGCGAAGGCTCTGCGTGTGACGCCCCTGACGATCCGCCGGCTGGAGAAGGCCGAGGTCGCGTTGAAGCCTCTCTACGCGGAGAAGCTTCTGGAGACCTTCGGCGCGGGCCGCCAGGAGATCGACGAGTTCGTCGACCTGGCCGAGCAGGCCAACAAGCCCGGCTGGTGGCACTCCTATCGCGACGCCGTCCCCAGCTGGTTCACCGCCTACGTCAGTCTGGAAGCCGGCGCCCAGACCCTTCGCACGTACGAACCCCAGTACGTCACCGGTCTCCTGCAGACCCCCGACTACGCACACGCCGTGCTGCGCGGCGGGTTGCCGAACGGCAGCGAGGAAGAGCTCGCACGCCGCGTGGAGCTGCGGCTGCGCCGCCAGAGCCTGCTGGACCGGGAGGACGCCCCCACGTTGTGGGTGGTCATGGAGGAAGCCGTCCTGCACCGGGTGGTGGGCGGCCCTCACGTGATGCGGGAGCAGCTCGAGCGACTCCTGGACGTCTCCGAGCTCGCGCACGTCAGCCTCGACATCGTGCCCTTCACCGCGGGTGCGCATGTCGGAGCCTGTGCCCCGTTCACCTATTTCCGGTTCGAGGAACCCGAATTGCCGGACGTCGTCTACAGCGAACTCCTGTCCGCCTCGGTCTACCTGGACCAGCGCGTGGACGTCGTCTCCCATCTCGAGGCACATTCCCGCATGGCGCTGCTGACGTCGTCCGAGGACAGCAAGGCGCTCCTGAACCGCATGCGCAAGGAGTACTCATGACGGTCACCGACGAGGGCGTCTACAACGGCATGCCGGCCCACCATCTCGGGGAACACGGCTGGGAGCGCCCCTGGAGCGGGCCGAACGGCGGCCAGTGCGTCGAGACGAAGCAGCTCGCCGACGGCCGCGTGGCCGTACGGCAGTCCACGGACCCGGCCGGACCGGCGCTGATCTACACGCCGGAGGAGATCGCCGCATTCGTCCGCGGGGTCAAAGAGGGCCTGGCCGATCACTTGGCCGCCGGATGATCCGACGGTGAGCGGAAGGGACGACGGCACCGGTCGCGTCCCCGGCCCGCGGGCCGACAGACACACGCATGAAGGGGAGAACATGACCACCAGGCAGGCCGGCCAGGATCTCGACACGAGCAAAGCGCACTCGGCCCGGATGTACGACTACTTCCTCGGCGGCAAGGACCACTTCGAGATCGACAAGGAGGCGGCCCTGATCGCCGCCCAGGCCCATCCCGGCCTCTACGTGACCGCGCGCGAGAACCGGGCGTTCATGCACCGGGCCACCCGGGCCCTGGCGCAGGAGCACGGCATCCGCCAGTGGCTCGACATCGGCACGGGCATCCCGACCGAGCCCAACCTGCACCAGGTCGCCCAGTCCGTCACGCGCGACGCCCGCGTGGTGTACGCGGACAACGACCCGCTCGTCCTCAAGTACGCCGAACGCCTCATGCGCAGCACGACACAGGGACGCACGGCGTACGTCCAGGCCAGCGCCACCGACCCCGACGCGCTGATGAGCGCCGTGGAGGACGCGGGAGTCCTGGACTTCGACCAGCCCATCGCCCTCTCCCTCAACGCGCTCATGCACTTCATCACGGACCCGCACGACCCGTACGCCATCGTCCGCCGGCTGCTCGACCCGCTCCCGGCGGGCAGCGCCCTCGCGATGAACCACTGCACGCCCGACTTCGACCCGGTCACCTGGAACAAGGTCGCCGAGGTCTACACGAAGTCCGGGTCTCCGGTGCAGTTCCGTTCGCACAGCGACGTCCGCCGCTTCTTCGACGGACTCGACCTGATCGACCCCGGCATCGTCTGCTGCCACCGCTGGCGCGCCGAAGAGGGCGCGGCGGAGATCGCGGACGCGGAGATCAGCCTGCTGGCAGGGGTGGGCATAAAGCGCTAGCCGGAAGGCCCCGGCTTCGAAGGGTCGTCCCCCTCTCTTCGCTTCTCCGGCTGATGCCTGCCGTCGGTCTCACCGCTCCTCCGGCAGGCGCCTGCCGTCGCTCAATTTCCGGACGTCTGCCCACGGTCCGGCAGCTGGGCCGTGCCCGCGGCTTCGGCCTCGGCCTTCGCGTTGCTCACTGCGGCGGCGGCCTGCTTGGCGACCTCGTCGGCAACCGCGGAAGCACTCTGCGAAAGAGTCGATCCCGCCTCGAGCTCGGGTGCCCCGCCTTCGTCCGACGTATCGGCGGCGGGTGCTTGTTCGCCCGGCGCGGACGCGGGAACGCCCGGCGCCGACTGATCGGCGAACGCACTGGTGACGGCTCGAACCGCCTCGGTCAGCTCGCCTGGGATCACCCAGAACGTGTTGTTCTCGCTCTTCGCCAGATGCGGGAGCGTCTCCAGATACTTGTAGGCCAGCACCTTCGCGTCGGCATTGTTGCGGTGGACGGACTGGAACACGAGCTCCACCGACTTCGCCTCGCCGTCCGCCCGCAGGATCATGGCCTGCTGCGTGCCCTGCGCTTCGAGGATGTCCTTCTGCTTCGTGCCCTCGGCGGTGAGGATCTTGGCCTGCCGATCGCCCTCGGCGTGCAGGATGGCCGCGCGCTTGTCACGCTCCGCCCGCATCTGCTTCTCCATCGCCTCTTTGATGGTGTTCGGCGGATCGATGGCCTTGATCTCGACGCGGTTGACCCGGATACCCCACTTTCCGGTCGCGTCGTCCAGGACGGTGCGAAGCCGGGCGTTGATCTCCTCACGGGAGGTGAGTGTGCCCTCCAGGTCCATGCTGCCGATGACGTTACGCAACGTGGTCACGGTGAGCTGGTCGATCGCCTGCAGGTAGTCGGCGACCTCGTAGGCCGCCGCCCGCGGGTCGGTGATCTGGTAGTAGAGCACGGTGTCGATGTTCACCACGAGGTTGTCCGCGGTGATCACCGGCTTGGGATCGGACGAGTACACCTGCTCACGCACGTCGAGTTTGGTGTTGACGCGGTCCGCCACCGGCAGGACGAAGTTCAGCCCGGGCTGCAGCGTGCGGCGATACCGGCCGAACCGCTCGATGTTGTAGCGGCGCGCCTGCGGAACGATCCGCACAGTGGCGGCCACGAGAAAGACGACAACAATCGCCGCCACGAGAATCGGGATGATGAACGGATCCACGCTTCCTCCCTCGCTACGTGTTCAGCCGATCACGGAAGGAGCTCGCGGGGGTACACGACAGCCGTAGCACCCTCGATCTCCATGACATCCACCATCGCTCCCACCGGGATCACATGGCTTTCGTCGAGAGCGCGAGCGGACCACTCCTCACCGGAAATCTTGATCAGCCCGTGCGTCGCCGTGACCTCCTGCATGACCTCGGCACGCTTGCCGAGCAGCGCGTCACTGCCCTCATATGTGAGGGGTGCCGCCATACTCCGCAGCGCGACAGGACGGACGAGGACGAGGCCCGCTGCCGCTGCCACTCCGAGCGCCACAAGCTGGCCGATGACCCCGACACCCGCACCGGCCACAACCGCGGCAACGAGCGCGGCGCCGGCGAACAAACCGAACACCAGCGTCAGGGTGAAGAACTCCGCGACACCGAGTGCCGCGGCGGCGAGCAGCCATGCGAGCCACGGCATCGAACCAGCCTCCCCGGTCGGGGTTTACCCGGTTACTACCCCCGGAGGCCCGGCCGGAACCACGGGCCTGGACGATGCTTCGGATCTTGCGGCCATCTGCGGCCGTGACTGGCCCGACGCTACGGCGACCCGCCTGATGAGGACGCTCGTGCGGAAATCGGCGTCCCGGTACCCGCGTACGCCAACGGCCATCCACAGAGCCGAGCCGGTGTCGAAGCGCTCGCCTGGTCGGATGCGCACGGCCGGGACTCGAAGAGCGTGTACTTCGCGCGCTAGGAGACCTGGCTCCTGGAGGAGCTCGCCGGCCGGAAGCGCGGCCTCACCCCGGTGAGGGGGTTCCGCGCGAGGCACGAAGCGCCACCCCGACCAGCCCGCCCACGTGCCGGTCGACTACTCGCCCGGCTCGCCGCTCCCGATGTGCTCGGACGAGGTGAGTCCCTGATGAGCGTGCGGCGCAGGCGCGGGCAGACGGCCCGCGTTCGGGTGACGAGGGCGGTTCTCGTTTCGGCCGTCTTCGACCTTGTGCCCCGTGGCTCTCATGGAGCAGGCGCCGGCCGACGTAAGGGTCGGACGGGAGATGGCCAAAAGGGCCAGGGCGATCAACTGGCGTTGTGTACACATGGCACACTTGGTACGCTTGAGCGCATGACGCAGCCGTTGCCCATAGAGACCATTCGCGATGTGCGCGCACACCTGGCCGAGGTCGTGGAGCGGGCCGACCGGGATGACGTACCCACCGTGATCACGCGCAGAGGCAAGCAGGTCGCCGCCGTCGTGTCCATCGAGGTACTTCGGAAGTACCAGGAGTGGGAAGAGCGCGAGATCAACCGGATCATCGACGAGCGCATGGCGAATCCGGCAGCGGGCATTCCGATTGAGGACGTCATGAGGGAGACCCTGGCGCGCAATGAGTGAGTACCGCACCGTGTTCCGGCCTGAGGCTCAGGCCGAACTCCGCAAGATCCCTCGCGACATGGCGCTGCGCATCCTGGCCAAACTGACCGAGTTGGAAAGCGACCCCCTCGGCTTCAGCACCACCGCGCTCGTATCCCAGCCGGAACGCCGCCGGCTACGAGTTGGCGGCTACCGAGTCGTCTACACGATCGACAACGGTGAGTTGGTGGTGTGGGTCGTGCATATCGGGCATCGCTCCACCGTGTACGACACCTGATCCTGAGCCAGGACACCTGTGGTCGGGCAGAATCCGCTGGAGTCAGGGACGCCACCGTGCGCACCAGCAGGCCGGGTTGTCAGTGGCGACTGCTTCTATGACGCCATGAGCACTGTGCACGCGATCACCACCCTCCTTCCCGCCCCGGCCGAACTCCGCGCCCACCTGCGCGCGTTGGCTGTCCTGGAGACTGCGATCGCCGACGATCCGCGGTACTGCCATTACACCTTCGACGCCGCCTGGGGCCCCGGCGAGGAGGCAGCCTTGATGGAAAACGGTTCGGGGGACGAGTTCTCCGTCCTCTTCACCCCGGCAGGCGTGCTCATACGCGGCTTCGACCACGAGTCGACGATGAGCCCCTACGGAACGGACGACGAGCAGGTCTGGCCCGGAGTCATCGACGAAGTGCCCGCCGCACTGCGCCCGCTCCTGGACGAACCCGCCTTCTGCGATGAGGGCATCGACGCCCCTCGGGTCACCGCCTGCCTGTGGCGGGAGACCGGCGACTCGGCCTGGCGCACCGGCTCGGGCATCGACTTCCCGCCCGGCAGCGAGGACCCGGACGGCTCCGGCTTCCTCTTCCACCTCCTCGCCGACCGCTCCCCCGAGGCCGTCCAGGCCCACTTCGAGGACTACTACCAGCGCCCCGTCGCCCCAGAAGCCGTCCGCCACATCCTCGACGGACATCCCCTCACCTCTGCGGTCGCCACAGCTCTCAACCCAGTCGCGCTCTCGGACAACGCCCTGCTCCGCAGGATCACCGCGCATCCGGAGGTCGCTTCCTACCTGGCCGGCGACGGCGAGTTCGACCTCGCCCGCACCGACCCGATCGAGCCGATAGCCCTACCCAACGGCCTCCCGGTGGAGCCTGTCGCCGGCTGCAACGCGGGCGGCACCCACTACCTCTGCGGCCCAGCCGTCCCTGGCGGCCCCCGCCCCGTCCTCTACACCGACTCCGAGGGGCAAGCCTCCCTGATCGCCGAGTCGCTCGCCGAGGCCCTGACCCTCGTCATCGCCCTCCCGCCCTGGCACGACGCACTGGCCGGCTTCCGGCCCCCGGCCCTCAGCTGCGACTACCTCGACGACCACCCGGACCACCCCGCCGTCCGTGACCGTCTCCTCGCCACCCTTCGGCTCCCCCCGGCCACCGAGCAGGAAGTCCTGGACCGCCTCCTCGCCACTGCCGCCCGCACTGTCCCCGACGGCTTCCTCCCGTACGTTCCCGACGAGGAGGACTCCGCCTTCCAGCCGATGCTCGAACCGCTTGCCGACCAAGGCGCTCCAGGACGCACAGGCGACGAAGCGTCAGGAAATCCAGCACACATCCAGCACGGGAACCAGCAAGGGACCGACCCCCGAAAGAGCCGACCCCTTGCCACCTGCGAACTTGACAGCCCAACGAGCTCGCAGTAACGAACTGGTTACACGTTGAAGCGGAACCTTCAACGCAGCGCTCCCACCTGCGGAAACTTTCCCTCAGGTGATCATATCCAGCACCCATCCAGCACCGTCGGGACTCATCCAGCACATCCAGCACGTCAAGCCGCGGAGACAGACTCGCCTGACTCCTCGACCGCCGGACGCATGGCATTCTGCATGACGTCTCGGCAACGACCCCACGCCTCGGGGACCAGGTGCCCGTAGATGTCCACCGTCGTCTTGATCGACTTATGACCGAGCCAGCGCGAGACCTCGCGGATCGGCACGCCATTCGCCAACGCGGTCGAGGCGAAGAAGTGCCGCAGACTGCCAGGCGTGTATTTGGCCTTACCGTCCACGTCGACCACGCCTGCCGCCACGCACGCCTTCTTGAAGTGGTATCCGAAGGTGGAGGCGGTGGGCATCACACCCTTGCCACGCTGGCGCGGGGAGAAGAAGACCTCCAGCCGCCGACGTCTGCCGCGAAGTCCTGTGAAGGCCACGGGCACCGGCGCCCACCGCGACAAGTGACTGTCGATTTCCTGCTCGCCGAACGGAGCAGCCGGGACGTCCCGGTACTCACCCTCCGTCCGGTGCTTGAGCGGCACGAAGGCCGTGCGGCAGTCACCGCGGTGCGCTTTGGCGCTGACCTGCCAGCGGACCCTGACGAAGCCGGATCGTTGGCACTCGGTGGAGAAGGCGAGGGCCTCGCTGGGGCGCTGGCCGGTGCCCGATTGCAGATAGACCGCGAGCCGGTACTGCGGGGCGATGTGCTCCGCGATCAGATCAACCTCGCCCAGCATGGGAATCTCGTCCTCGTCCACCGCGCACGGGGCCGCCCGGGATACCCGGACGCCGCGGGCGGGATTGTGCGGGATGCGTTTCTCAACGACGGCCACCTCTAGCATCGCGGCCACCATCACCAACCGATCGTTGATCGTGGAGACCGCCAACCCGGCACCGGAGGAGTGTAGTTCCTTGGCGAACGCCTCGAAGTCGCGCTGTGCCAGCCCGGCCAGCGTCTTCCGTCCGAGTCGCGGCACGAGATGGTTCTGGATGAACCCTTCGTAGTTGCGGCGCGTCGATTCACCGATGACCCGGCGCTCCAGCCACTCCTGAGCCCAGACCTGCAATGACACCCGCCCAGGCGCAGGATCGAAGCGAACGTCGGCCTTCTTGTCGTTCTCGACCTTGTCGGCGAAAGCGTCCGCACCATCCGAGCCCACCCGCCGGGCAAACGACCTCTCCCGCCGCCGCCCTCGCATACCGCCCGGCTCCCGGTACCGCACCGTCCACCCATGCCGACACCGCGGACGATCACAGGGGAAGTTCCGGTCCCGGACATCCCTCTTGCACCTCTGAAAAACGCTCGCCACCCAACCCCCGATCCTTCGCCTGGCCCGTGCTCGAAACCGTGCACCGCCACCTCGGGGCCGAGCAACACATTCGTCATTAATCCGCCCTTTCCGGCGAATGTGGACCCAGCCCCACCAGCAGCCCCGCGGGCCATCGAGTCGGCGAGGCCCCTCCTCACTGGATGGGCTCACGCCCTCCGCGGCCCGTCGGCAGGCGATCGGCGCATCAGCATCGAAGGCCATACCGCGCTATGGTTGATGTATGGCTACCAAGAAGGTGACTATCACTCTCGACGAATCCCTGGTCGAAGCCCTGGCCGGAGCCGCCGAGCAAGAAGGTATCCCGCTCTCCCGCCTCGTCGCCGGAGCAGCAGAACGCGAGCTGCGCCTGCGGGCTGGCCGCGCCGTCATTCAGGAGTGGCAGGCCGAGCACGGCGCCTTCACCCCGGAAGAGCTCGCCGCCGCCCGCGCGGATCTGGCCGCCGCCGACGCCGACTACCTCAGCAATCCGGGAGCCTCGGCCGCGTGAACACCCCCTACCTGTACGACGCCGGGGTCCTCATCGCCATCGACAATGACGACCGGCGCATGTGGGCCCGACACAGCCTGGCCCTGGAAGACGGCCGGGACATCCACGTCCCGTCCGTCGTCGTCAGCCAGGCATGGCGGGACTCCCGCCGCCAGGTCAGACTCGGCAAGTTCCTCGCCGGATGCCACGTCGTACCCGTCGGCCTCGAAACCGCCAAAACGGCAGGCATCCTCTGCGGCAAGGCCGGCACCTCCGACATCGTCGACGCCACCGTCGTAACCATGGCAGCCAGTCTCGGCGCCATCATCTGGACCTCAGACCCGGACGACATCCGCACCCTCATCGACGCCCAGGACATCAAACCCGCCCTGGTCATCCGCACCGTCTAGCAACCATTGAGCTCCTACGACCGGCCTGCGAGGGGATCCGGCAAGGCAAGGGCTCATGCCCGCCAGGTCGGCCTTGCGCATCAGCCACTCGACCCGTGGGGGCTCACAGCGCGCACCTTCGCAGCTGAGGCACCCGAAAACGAATTCGCAGGGATCGAGATCGCGATTATTCGTTCAACGCCTGGTTGATCTCCACCTGCGCTTCCGAATTCTCGGTCTGAGCCGGGGCCGGAATCGGATCTGCTGGGGGCTTGGACGCCTCCCCCTCCAGCGCATATGCGAGCGCAAGCGCGATCCGCTCGATCCAGTTCAGCGCATCCGTGACATCAGCCTCGCCAATCGGGCGGCGCTGCTTGAGGTCCCCGTCGATCAGATCCGCGTCGTGTGCGATCTGGTTTCGGCGGCGGAGCAGCAGGACGTACTGGCCGCGCAGCCGTTTGTCGTCGTATGAAGTCCGGTACTGGCTCCACCGATTGACCCACTTCGCCGCCTCCCGCCACACCTTGACATCGGTGACGAGCGCCATCACCTTCGCGATGGCGTCCGGGTTCTGCAGGGTCTGGTGGGCGATGTCCTGGCGCACCCGTTCCGCGACCACCTCGGCTGTGGTCGTCTCGCCCCGCTGCACCTGCTCCACGCAGTGCAGCGGCAACGGGTAGTCACGGAGCTTGCGAGGCATGTCCGGGTGGTCCTTGGCAGCTTCCTCGGCGACGCGGCGCAACACCTCTTCCTGTACCCAGTGTTCGAGGGCGGCGATGGACTGCACCCAGGCGGCTCGGTAGAAATCAGCAGTGTCGATGCCCTTGGGGCTGAGCACCTCCAGCGCCTGCCCAGCTCGCACCATCTTGCGCGCGTACGACAAGTTCGTGACGAACGATTCGAACTGACGGGTCTGGGGGTGCGCGATGGCCATGCATACCTCTGTACGGCGTAGGGAGAACGGAGAACTCCGGAACGTGGACTCCTCATGTTCTCTGTACTGCGCAGAGGTAGGTCAAGCGGCTTTTCGGATCACGGTCGGTTTGTGGCTCAATCCGATCGGTTCAGCTCGGGATCCGGCGCTTCACTCCCGTTCTGGGCGATCAGCACAGAGGCCAGGCCACTACTGGAGCCAGAGACCGCGTAGGAGGCTTCGCCGCTGGCACTGTCCCAAAAGAGGTGGCTGGGCCGGCCCAGAGATGTCTGCCGTGGTGGCTGTCGCGACTGCTCCATCATCGAGCCAGTGCATCGTAGGGACTTCGGCATCGCCATCTCTGATGGGATGCCGATAGTAACCGCGCGAGAAAGCCGAGGGCCGCAAGGCACTCGGCATTGCGCCCCTCAGAGCGCGGTGACTCCATGCTTCCGGCCATCGTCAGACCTCTTCGGCCTCCGGTACATCAACATCCGCGCCCAGGGACTTCGCGATGGCCGTGAACTCGGCCAGGGCGGACTGAAGATCGCGCACGATCTCCTCGGCGATGACCTCCGGCTCCAAGTCGCTGTCTGCGTCCTCCAGAGCCGGGTCCTTCATCCACGTGATGTCGAGGTTGACCTTGTCGCGCCCGGTCAAGTCCTCGTACACGTACGACTTCCAGCAGCCGTTCTCGTCCTCGTCCGCGACGCGGGCGGTCAGCGGCTCACCTGCCCTGTACCGGGCGACGAAGTCGTCCAGGTGGGCACGGGTCAGCGGGCGCTGCTTCATGGTGAAGTGCTGGCCTGTGCGGAAGTCGTAGACCCAGGTGACGGCGGTGTGCGGTTTGCCGTCGGCGCGCGGGGGCTTCTTGTCGAAGAACAGGACGTTGGCCTTGACACCGCCCGCGTAGAAGATGCCGGTGGGCAGGCGCAGGATCGTGTGCAGGTCGAACTCGTCGAGGAGCTTGCGGCGAACCTTCTCACCCGCGCCGCCCTCGAAGAGGACATTGTCCGGGAGGACTACGGCGGCCCGACCGTTGACTGCCGTCAACGACATGATGTGCTGAAGGAAGTTGAGCTGCTTGTTGGTCGTGGTAGCCGTGAAGTCGTCACGGTCGTACTGCACGTCCTCCTTCTCCACCTCGCCGTCCTGGCCGATCACGGTGATCGCGGACTTGCGTCCGAAGGGCGGGTTGGCGAGGACGAGGGAGGCATGTCGTCCGCTCGGCTTCTCAGCGAGCGCGTCGCCGACGTCGATCAGGCTCGGGCCGTCGCTCTTGCCGATGCCGTGCAGGAGCATGTTCATGGCGGCGAGGCGGGCGGTGCCGGTGACCAGCTCGTTGCCCCAGATCTTGGACCCGCTGTCGTACGCCTTGCGGGCGTCAATGTCCATGTCCTGGACGTGATGCCGGGTGACGTACGCGTGGGCCGCGATCAGGAAGCCTCCGGTGCCGCAAGCGGGGTCGGTGATGGTGTCATCCGGGCCCGGCCGGGTGACATCCACCATCGCGTCGATAAGCGCGCGCGGGGTGAAGTACTGGCCGGCGCCGGTCTTAGTGTCCGAGGCCCCCTTGGCGAGCAGGCCCTCGTAGGCATCGCCCTTGAGGTCGGTCCCCGTGACCGTCCACTCCTCGCGGCCGATCAGCTCGACGACGAGCTTTTCGAGCAGTGCGGGCTTGGTGATCCGGTTCTGCGCGTCGGCGAAGATCGTGCCGATGGTGGTGTGGGGCTTGCGGCCCAAGTACTCCAAGATGGCGCGGTAGTGCGCTTCGAGCTCGGGACCACGCTTGCTGACGAGCGACTTCCAGTTGTAATCGGCGGGCACAAGGTCGCTGAGGTCGCGGCCACCCCACTCGTCCTTCTCGATCTCGTCGACCATCTTCAGGAACAGCAGGTACGAGAGCTGCTCGACGTACTCGATGGTGGACATGCCGTTGTCACGGAGGACGTTGCAGTAGTTCCAGAGCTTCGCGACCAGCGTGTTGGTCTGCGCGGCAGCCTTCTTGGACTTCGGCGTCTCAGTGAGGGGGACGTTGTCGGCCGAGGGCGTGGCAGCGTCATCCGCGGTGGTCTCGGCGGCGGTATCGGGAGCGAGCGCGGTCACTGGTCGAACAACTCCTGCTGAACGGAGGCGGAGGGGGCGGGGGTTGGAGCGGGGGCGGCCTTCGCCGCCGCAACGGTCGCCTTACGCCGGCGCGCGGTCGGCTTGGCCGCCTTGCGGGCGGGTTTAGCGGCCTCGCGCTCGGCGGCGATGCGGTCGAGGAGGGTGGCGGCGGGCTCGTCGGCGGGGTCCTGCGGAGCCAGGGTTCCGCTGAATGCCTTTCCGAGAATCGCAGAGCGCAATGCGTCAGCCCGTCGAGTGGCGCGATCGACCTCCCGCCCCATTGCCTCGACTCCGGACAACAACTCATCGCATCGCTGGATGAGTTCCTTCTGGATCTCCAGAGGAGGAATCGGAAACTCAACTGCCTTCAGTCGCTTGGACGACAGGTGCGCAATGTTCGTCGTAATGCGAACTTCGCGCATGAACCTGCGGGCATGTAGATGTCGACGGAAAACCATGAGCGCCCATTCGGGAAGCACCCCGGGGCCCGCCTGGAATCGGAGCAGACTATTCGTGAAAGCCACAGCCTCGGGAATGCCCCGATACATCGCCGAGCGCCCCACGAGATGGGGACTCTGCCCCTCATTTAGGAGAATGTCCCCCTTGCGAAGCTTGTACTTGTCGAAGATTCCAGAAAAGTCCATCTCCATGACGCTGGACGTGTCGATCCGATCCTCGAATACGTTCGCCACGCGAAGGTAAGGGTGCATTTCAGGACCATTATGCCAATCCGGGTGCCTGGCGCGCCCCAATTCGACAGTTCCAGCATCGCCGACCGTCGTAACCATCCAGTCAGCAGGAACATGTTCAGGAACGAGCAAGGTGAACACTGACTTGCGGAGCACCTCGACCCGTTTCCGCGACAAAAGCAGCGTCCGCTCAGCCGCGTCGAGCCGGGAGAGCTGCTCTTCGAGGGCCTCGACGATGCGGTGCTGTTCGGCGAGTGGGGGAACCGGAACCGGGATCTTCCTCATGGCTGCCATACCGAGCCGAGGACGCCCCACCCCCTTGATTAGCCCACCCGCGTACGACTGCGCCTTTGGCGCTTGCAGGGCATACAGGAGCCACTTCGCGGAGATCTCTGAATGAGGACGCGCCCTGATGACATCCGCCTTGACGATGGCAGGATCGTCGAGCTTCGGCATCAGCGCAACACGCGGAAGTTTCTCGCCGAGCGAAGCCAGTAGCAGATCACCCTCACACGCCTCATGCGCTCTCAGCGTCTCAAAATGATCAAGACTGACATACGCACGCTCATCACGAAATTCCCCATCTCCAACGTTCTGAAGCCGGATAACTCGAGCGCCTGAATCGGTGTAGTGCGCTGATTTCAAGTTCGACCCGAACGGACCATCCGTAATTGCACGCGACTCACAGGCCAAGGTCTCTTCGAGCGTTGCCCAGGCCCACCCCTCCGGCAACCCGCCCATATCCTCACTCAAGCCAATTCCCGATTCAACTCATCCAACAGTTCCAGCGCCTGGCTCCTGCCGCCGAAGGCGTTCGCGAAACCTGGGCCGCCGCCCTTTTCGGAGAACGGCATGTGGCCGAAGTCCTCACGCTCCATGCCCAGGTCGACCACGATCGCGTCCTTGATCCGGCGCAGCCACCACAGCTGATCATCCGTGAATTCCGCACCCGCCTGACTCTGCCGCAGCAGCCAGCCCTCGAAGCGCTCCTCGACCACCGTACGGTACGGGCGAAGCTGGTCGTCCGCGCCGAGCGTGTAGCGGACGAGGTTCATGAGGTCGCCCAGGCCGGCCGTCTTCGACAACGACTCGGTCGCCTCGCCGACCAGCTCGTAGTGGTCCCAGATGACCTTCGGTGTCCAGGTCCGCTTGGTCGCCTTGATAGAAGCCATCAGCTCCTTCAGGTGGGCCCGCGCCTCTTGCGGCCGGACCCGGGAGCCGCTGCCGAGGATCACCTGGAGGGCGATCGCCTCCGCTGCTGCCTCGTCGCGCTTGCGGCTGTCCAGGAGCTGGCGCCATTCCGCCAGCTCCTTCGCCGCCCGCTCCTCCCTCGGGACCTCGTTCACCTTCAGCGTGACCTCGGTCGTCGCGTCGTACGTGAGGTCGTGCTGCTGTTTGATGCCGATGATCAGCTTCCGCAGTTCCGGGTGAGTGGTCAGAGTTTCGACCGAGTCGTGTACCAGCCGCCGTGCATGGTCCGCGCCGCCCTCCCGGTACGCCCGGTCCTGGGTGTCGACGTCCACCGCATTGGTGATCTTCCGGACCATGTCCGTCAGCGGCACTCCGCCCGATGCATGCTCGATCCGCTCCCGTTCCTCCTTGGTGAGCTTGCGGTCGAGCCGGGCCAGCCGGCGCCCGAGCGTCTCGGCCTGCTCGGCCGTCAGCGAGCGGCTGCCCGCCTTGTCCATCAGCTTGGCCAGGCTGAGACTGCCGCCGTCCGGCGGCAGCATCGGGCGGGTGTCGACCAGCGGCGAGGCGGTCACGCCCACTGCATCGACGAGGACGAAACGGTCCTTGGCGAGGTCGGCGGCCGGGTCCGGGGTGACCGCTTTCAGGTCGTCGGCGTCGATCGTGCGAGCGCCCCGCCCCTTCATCTGCTCGAAGAGGACAGGGCTGCGAACGGCCCGCAGGAAGATCACGCACTCCAGGGCCTTGACGTCCGTACCCGTGGCGATCATGTCGACCGTGACGGCGACTCGCAGCATCGGCGAGTTCCGCAGGTCGTTGACGAGCTGCTCGGGGTCGTCACCCTTGTCCCGGGAGCGGTAAGTGATCTTCTTGGCAAAGGCGTCTCCGCGCCCAAAGACCTCCTTGACCTGCTTGAGCACTTCGTCCGCGTGGTCGTCGCTCGCCGCGAAGACCAGCGTCTTGGGCAGTTCGGTCCGGTCCGGGAACCAGCGCTGCCAGTTGTTCTTGTACGCGGTGAGGACGGCCCGGATCTCGTCCTCGGCGATCACCGTGCGGCCGATCTGGCCGACCGTGTACGTGAAGTCCTCGTCCAGCTCTTCGTAACGCTGGGCGCGGGTCTTGCGGTCGCGGATACGGACCGTCGTCCCCTTGTCGATCTTCGCGCCGCCGTCCTCCCGTATCGAGGAGTCCATGGTGACCACGTCGAAGTCGACGTTGACGCCGTCGGCGACGGCCTGTTCGTAGGTGTACTCGGAGACCATGTTGCCGTCGAAAAAGCCCTTGGTCTGCCGGGTCGGGGTGGCAGTGAGGCCGACCAGGTGGGCGTCGAAGTAGTCCAGGACGCCGCGCCACAGCCCGTAGATGGAGCGGTGGCACTCGTCGATGACGATCAAGTCGAAGGACTCGATCGGGACGGCCGGGTTGTACTCGACAGTGACCGGGCGATCGGTCATGTAGTTCTCGTCGAGGGTAGAGGAGTCCTCGCGGTCCTCTGCCTCGGTGGTGTCCTCCAGCGGCTCCCCCTTGAGGAGCGCGTACATCCGCTGGATGGTGGAGACGACGACGGAAGACGTCTCCTGGAGACCGGACCGGCCGAGCGAGTCGACGTTGTAGAGGTCAGTGAACTTGCGGTTCTCGTCCGGCGCCTTGTAGCGGTCGAACTCGGCCTTGGCCTGGCGGCCGAGGTTGTTGCGGTCGACGAGGAAGAGGATGCGGCGCGCACGCGCATGCTTGAGCAGCCGGTACGACTCGGTGACCGCGGTGTAGGTCTTGCCTGCGCCGGTGGCCATCTGGATCAGTGCGCGCGGCTTGTCCTGGGCGAGTGATCCCTCCAGGCCGACGACCGCCTCTTCCTGCGCGGTACGCAGGTCGTGCGACTCCAGGACCGGCAGCGCGGTACGCAGTGCGGCCCGGAAGGTGGGGGTGTCCGGGTGCTTGGTGGCGCGCTTCATCCAGGCCGCGAAGGACTCCGGGCGGTGGAAGGCGAAGACCGGGCGGGAGCGGGCGTGCGGGTCGAGGCGGTTGAGGAAGAACGTCTCGGCGCCGGTGGTGGCGTAGCGGAAGGCGAACGGTTCCTGCTCATGCCAGACCGCCATGGAGTGTTCCTTGAGAACGCCGCCCGCATACCGCTCGTTCTGCGCGAGGGCGCCGGCCAGGGCGGTACCCTCGCGCTTGGCCTCGATGACGCCGACGATCATGCCGTCGACGTAGAGAACGTAGTCGGCACGGCCGGTGGACAGGGTGAACTCGCGGACCGCGACGCCCTGCGAGGCGAGCGGGTTGAGGGCGCCGTAGTTCTGGACCGTCCAGCCCGCCTGGGTGAGCATCTCGTCGATGCGCACGCGGGCCTGCACCTCGTTGAGCGGCTCGGGCTTCTGGGCGCGCTCGACGATCGCCTCACGGGCATTGACGGTGACCGGCCGGGGCTTGAGGCGCGCCTGGTCATAACGGTCCTGGTAGGCGCGCCGGAGCCGCTCGATTTCGTCCCGGTGTCGGGCTACCTCCGCCTCGGACTCGGCACGGGCCCGCTCGGCCGCCTCGGTCAGCCGCTCGGCCTCCTCCCGGCCACGTCGCTCGGCCTCCAGCCGGTCACCGACCTGGCTGAGGCGGGTTTGAGACTCGGCGAGGGTGCGCTGGTGGTGGCCGAGTGCCTCGCGAAGCTCGGCCAGCTCAGCGGATCCACCCGGCACCTCACTCGGCAGCTGGGGCGGTACGAACGCGGCGATCTCTCGTACGTTGTCGATGGCGCGGGAAAAGAACTGGCCGAGTTGGAAGCAGAGTTCGATGGCCTTGAGGGCCTTGCTGGTGTCGAAGAGATGGTTGTGCGCGGCGTCGTTGCGGCCACGGCGGAGGGTGTCGAAGGCATCTCTGGTGCGGCCGGGGAGCAGGCTGGCGCGCTGGAGCCCAGCCAGCCGGTCGATCTGCCGGGTTCCCTCGATGCGCACCCCGGCCCGCTGCACCAGCTCCGCGGCGAGCAACTCGCCGAACTGGCCGGAGGCGACGTACGAGACGTTGGGGTTGGTGAAGACGGACTGCTCGGCCTGCGCGCCGTAGATGGCCAACAGGGGCTGCATCGCATAGAGCCGCCCGAAGTTGGGCGACTTCCGAGCCGCTGCCTTCAGCTGCTCCGGGACTTGCTCACGACGCCGTTCCTGCCCGCTCATCCGCTGCCGCTCCTCGATTAGGCCGCATCCGGCCCTCCCCTGTGACAAGACCTCTCAGCTTATGTCGAACCGAGCCCTCCACACCGGTAAAGGAAGCGATCACGACAAGATCGACAGCGCTCAGGTCACAGGCGGGCGCCCCGGTGTCAGCCGTGGTGTGCGCCGGACCCCATCTGCGCAAGAAGCCACCGGGCGACGACGGTCCGAGCGCCGCAGCGCCTGCCGGGAGCCGGAGAGCCAGGCGAACCGGCCCTCCCTCGGCAGGTTTCAGACGAGCCCTTTCTCCAGGGCCTCGCGCCTGACCTCGACGAGCGGCACCTCCAGATCACCGATCCGGGTACGCCAGAAGTTCCATCCCGGACAG
Source organism: Streptomyces sp. NPDC058221 (assembly GCF_042882365.1). Lineage (NCBI taxonomy): Bacteria > Bacillati > Actinomycetota > Actinomycetes > Kitasatosporales > Streptomycetaceae > Streptomyces > Streptomyces sp. NPDC058221. The sequence goes on from NZ_JBHVWF010000018.1 coordinate 37,292, forward strand.
GACTTCGTCTGCAGGACGAACTCGCCCGCTGCCGACAAGGAACCGAACGTCTCGCCCGAGCCGACTCGGATGCGGCCGTCGTGGAGGACCTCGGCCCGAAACTCCTCGCCCCGCCGTCGGCCCACAAGCCGTGCCCGCGCGGGCAGTGCGCCCTTGGCAATGAGGTCGGTGACAGCCACGTCGTACTTGGCCCGGGTGCGTGTGCGCGACCGGTCCTGGCGCTGGACCGGCCGCGCCAGGCTCCCGAAGGCGGCGGACGGATCCCAGATGATTTCGCACAGGCGCTGGTACAGGTCCTGCCGAGCGCGGATTGCCTTCTTGTCGAACTTCGCGAAAGAACGGAGCAGCCGGTCGAGCTTCTGCGCTTTCACGAACTTGTTGAAACTAGAATTCCGTTCCCGGTGGTTGGAGTGCAGTGCCCCGGCAAGGTGGTTCTGCCGCTGGTAATACTCGACCTTTTCCTCATAAGGAAGGTCCTGGTAGCTGGCGTTGTCCGACTTGCGGAGAAGGAGCAGTGCCCCGAGACGATTGCGGTAGGAGTCGAACTCGGCGCGCGTTCCTGTCTCGGGCTGATACCGGTCGAAGTGATTGGCCCAGACGTGCTCGATTTCGAAGGGCCGTCGACTGTCGAGGTAGCTCCTCATATCGTCACCGCGCTCGCATGCGGTCTCGACGAATCCGGTGAGGCGGGCGAGGAGGTAGCGCACTTGGCGGCTGTTGTTGGAACGCAGGCCGTAGGCATTCATGCCCGTGAAATCGTAATCAAGCGCACTGACTTCTCGCGCAAGGATCTCGCGCAGCCTGCTGGCGCTGACGCCGCCGCGAAGGAGACCGACGAGTCTGACGGCCTCACGATCGAGGTGGACTCCGGAGCACGGAAGGTCGTTGACGAGACGGCGCGCGAAGACGAGGTCCAGGTAACTCGCGACGAGCTTGGCCTTCTCCTTGAACACGGCGGAGTCGTCCCGTTGCTCGACGGCGGCGAGGATGGGTGCGGCCTGGATCGACATCCCATTGTATGAGTTGAAGTAAATGCTGCTGAGTTCCGAGTCGTAGCCGCTGACGACTGCGGCGAGTGTGCAGTACCGGCGGGCGTTGTCCGCTAGGTCGTCAATAAGCTTTCGGTAATCCGAAGAGCGGCACAGCCCCATGTTCTGGGCATTTTCCTTGACCCATGCATGGAAGGGGCCATTGATCCGTTCGACATCCGGAGAGAGCTCGTCGGTTTCCCCGCTCGCGCCAACGTTCGCGAAGCGACCGATCAGATAGGTCTTGAGGAAGTCGCTGGGGGCATTCACGTCGACGCCGGCCAGTTCGGACACCATACGGCGCCAGATGACGTCGGCGCCTCCGGGATCATTGTCGATTTGGGACAGCAGAAAACTCTTCAGGAGGTCGATGGGGCCGAGGCGGACACCTCGATCATTCATCGACTCATAGATCTCCCAGCCCTGTTCCGAGGTGGCGGCCCTGATGCCCACCATGCAGACACCATCGAGGAGCCAGTCGACGAAGTAGGGAAGCGCGTCCCCGCGCAAGTCCTCGGGGAACTCCTCTTGGAAGACCCTGGAGGCGTCCCACAGGCGACGCAGAGCACCCGTGGCGTTCTGAGGGAGCGAGTAGGCGTCGCCGTTGTCCTTGAAGACCTCGTTCAGAAATTGTTGACGTTCCGGGATATCCAGAGTGTGAACCGCCTGTCCGAACCTACGGGTCTGAATGAGTCCGGCAAGTCGGTCGGCCTCGCCGTCGAGCTCCTGAGCCCGCAGCAGCTCGCGCAGGTAGATCAGCATCAGGTGCAGCGTGGTGATGCGTTGCTGCCCGTCCACGAGATAGGTGACGGGCGCTTCTTCGTGATAAACGTACGGCCCGAGGAAGTATGACTGATATCGAGCGACGTGCTCGCGGTCGTGTTCCAGCTGCCAGTTGCTCACGAACTTCTTGCGCAGGTCCGCGACGAGGCGGCCCACATCGGTACGACTCCAGGTGAAGTCCCTCTGGTATGTATCCAGTTGGTAGCGGCGCCCCGTAAAGACCTCCTCGATGGTCATAGCCCTGCTCTGGATCAAGTTCTCCAGCACGTGCCCTCCCCTGACGGCTGCCCTCACCATGCTGTGCTCATGTCCCAGTAAATACCGCCGCTCCGACATCCGGTGCCCTGACCGCATGACGTCGGGTTTAAAGGGCACGTGCGGCTCCTGACATGGTTCGGTCGCGGGGCTGCCGCGTCAGACGCGGCCTTCGTCCGGCACCGGCCCCTTCTCGGGCTCGCCGTCGCCCCCTTCACCACCGTCGCCGTCGCCGTCGCCGGGCAGGGTGATCAGGGTGCGGACCGGGCTGAAGAGCGGCCAGAACGCCGAGGCCACCAGGCCGACGGAGGCCGTGACCATCACCTCGACCAGGCCGAACCGGGTGCCGAGCCAGCCGCCGAGGAGCGCGCCGACCGGCTGGACGCCCCAGCTGATGAAGCGGCTCGATGCGGTGACCCGGCCGAGCAGGTAATCCGGTACGAGCGTCTGCTTGACCGTGCCGCTGATGACGAGGTTGACCACCACGGCGAAGGTGTAGACGGAGACCAGCACGATGGCGGCCGCCCGGTCAGCGCCCGCCGAGAGCGGAACGAGGACCGCGGCGAGCCCCGGGAAGGCGTAGACGAGGATCAGGGCGGGCCCCTGGCCGAGCCTCCGGGTGAGGAGGGGGTGCAGGAGGCCCCAACCAGCCCCGCGCCCCCGCCCGCCATGCTGGTGAGGCCCAGCAGACCGGGGCTGAAGTCAGGACCTTCAGCAGGAACAGGACGTTCACCGCGAAGAACATGGAGTGGAAGATGTTGAAGTGCGCGGCGGCGAGCGCCATCGGCCGCTGGTAGGCGTCGTGCAGCAGGACACGCAGTCCCCTGACCACCTGCGCCCGGTGGGATTCCCCGGAGCCGGCTCCGACGCCGTCCTCGTCGGCCGGGTCGGCCGACGGCGGGGCCTTCGGCCGCCGTGCCAGGGTGCCTGCTCGACGAGCCCACGGACAACCTGGACCTGCACAGTGCGGAGGCCCTGGAGATCCCCCTCGAACGCTTCGAGGGCACCGTCCTCGCCGTCACCCACGACCGCTGGTTCGCCCGGACCTTCGACCGCTACGTGGTCCTGGAAAACGACGGCCGCGTCTGCGAGACGCGCGAACCGTACTGGGGCGGGTGAGCGGAACCGCCCGTGGGCACGCAAGAGGGCCGGGACGAGCTCGTCCCGGCCCCATCAGTCATGTGAACTTTCGGCCTGAACTCCACCACATCAGCAACGTGGTGGAGTTCAGTTGTTGAAGCGGAACTCCACCACATCCCCGTCCTGCATGACGTAGTCCTTGCCCTCCATGCGGGCCTTGCCCTTGGCCCGGGCCTCGGCGACCGAGCCCGTCTCGACCAGGTCGTCGAAGGAGATGATCTCCGCCTTGATGAAGCCCTTCTGGAAGTCGGTGTGGATCACACCGGCCGCCTCGGGGGCTGTGGCGCCCTTCTTGATCGTCCAGGCACGGGCTTCCTTCGGGCCGGCCGTGAGGTACGTCTGCAGGCCCAGGGTGTCGAAGCCGACGCGGCCGAGGGTGGCGAGGCCGGGCTCTTCCTGGCCCATGGACTGGAGGAGCTCCAGGGCCTCGTCGTCGTCGAGCTCGATCAGCTCGGACTCGATCTTGGCGTTGAGGAAGATCGCCTCGGCGGGGGCCACCAGGGCACGCTGCTCGTTCTTGAAGTCCTCGTCGACCAGCTCGTCCTCGTCGACGTTGAAGACGTAGAGGAAGGGCTTGGTGGTCAGCAGGTGCAGCTCGTGGAGGAGGCGGCCCTTCTCGGTGGAGGCCGTGATGCCCGCGTGGAAGAGGGTGTCGCCCGCTTCGAGGATCTTCTGGGCCTCCTCGACCGCGGCCAGGACCGCGACCTTCTCCTTCTGGAGGCGGGCCTCCTTCGTGAGGCGCGGGACGGCCTTCTCGACGGACTGGAGGTCGGCGAGGATCAGCTCGGTGTTGATCGTCTCGATGTCGTCCTTGGGTGAGACCTTGCCGTCGACGTGGACGACGTTCTCGTCCTTGAAGGCGCGGATGACCTGGCAGATCGCGTCCGACTCACGGATGTTCGCGAGAAACTTGTTGCCCAGGCCCTCACCCTCGCTCGCGCCGCGCACGATGCCGGCGATGTCGACGAAGTCGACCGTTGCGGGGAGCAGCTTCTGGGAGCTGAAGATCTCCGCGAGCGTGTTCAGCCGTGTGTCGGGGACACCGACGACGCCGACGTTCGGCTCGATCGTGGCGAACGGGTAGTTGGCCGCCAGCACGTCGTTCTTGGTCAGGGCGTTGAACAGGGTCGACTTGCCGACATTCGGCAGACCGACGATTCCGATCGTGAGCGACACGTTGGCGACTTCCCTAGGGGGTGGGCGGGCTGGCAATGACGTCCGGCCCGGTGGACCGATTCTCCAGTTTACGGGCGGGGGCGAGCGCCCAGCCACGGGTCCCGCCGGGCGTCCCCTCGGGCGCCGGTCCGGTTCCCATTGGGCCGTGTGGCATCGAACTCATCGCCAAGGTCGGCCAAAGGGCGTGTCCCGCACCTGCTTCCTGCCGCCCGGCGACCTACGTTGTCCCGGTGGAGCAGCACAGGACACGTCCCCCGCAGCGCAGCCAGACCCGGCAGGCCCCGCTGTCCCCGTTCGGGACCAAGGGAGCCAAGGGAGCAGTCGGCGAAGGCGCCGCCGTCTATCGGGTGATGAGCACACCCGCAGGCCGGGCCCGACCGGTGGCACCTGCCGTGCTCGCCCTGCGGAGGCTGCCGAACCCCCGGCTGACCGGCATCGGCGCCGGGCTCTTCGCGGCCGCCACCATGTTCGTGCTGGCGTGTGCGGACTGGCTGCTGTTCGACGGCTCGGCCACCGTGTTCGGGGTGCTGTTCCTGCCGGTCAGTGCGCTGACCGCGCTCTGGGTGCGGCCCGCCGACCTGGTCACCGCGCCGATCAGCGTGCCGATCGCGTTCGCCGTCGGCATCATCCCGATCTCGGGCGGCACGGGCGGCTTCGGCGGGCAGACGATGGCCGTCGTCACCGCGCTGGCCGTCCACGCCGGCTGGCTGTACGGCGGCACGCTCATCGCCGGGCTGATCGCGACCGTACGGAAGGTCCGGCTGATGCGGGCCCGGCAGCGGCGGATGCTGCTGGCCGCACAGACCGCACGGGCGGCCGGGCAGCCGCAGGCCCAGACCGCGCGGGCGGCCGGGCAGCCGCAGGCCCCCCGGCCCGCCGGACGGGCACCGCGACGCCCGTCCCAGCGCTAGGGGCTGTCCAGCAGGCCGTGTCGTCGGCCTGCCGCCGTAACGGCAGGCCCCGGAAGCGTCCGCAGAGTCCCGGCGTCGTCAGTGGTCCGCTGCCGCCATGGCCGCGCCCACGATGCCTGCGTTGTTCTGCAGCTCCGCCGGCACCATCTCGGCCCGTACGTGCTCGATCAGCGGCAGGAACTTGTCGGACTTACGGCTGACGCCGCCGCCGATGATGAACAGCTCGGGCGAGAACAGCATCTCCACGTGGACCAGGTACTTCTGCACCCGGTGCGCCCAGTGGTGCCAGCTCAGGTCCTCGTCCTCCTTGGCCTTGGTCGATGCGTGCTTCTCCGCGTCGTGGCCGTTCAGCTCCAGATGGCCGAGCTCGGTGTTGGGCACGAGCCTGCCGTCGATGAAGAGCGCGCTGCCGATGCCCGTGCCGAGTGTCAGCACGATGACCGTGCCCTTGCGCCCCTTGCCCGCACCGAACGTCATCTCGGCGACGCCGGCCGCGTCCGCGTCGTTCAGCACGGTGACCGGCAGGCCCAGCTTGTCGCCGAGCAGCGAGCGGGCGTCCAGGTCGATCCAGCCCTTGTCGACATTGGCCGCGGAGCGGGTGACACCGCTGGTGACCACGCCCGGGAAGGTGATGCCGACCGGCCCCGACCAGTCGAAGTGCCCGACCACCTCGGCCACGCACCCGGCCACGTCCTTGGGTGTGGCCGGGTGCGGTGTGAGTACTTTGTGGCGCTCCTGCGCCAGGTCTCCGCGGTCCAGGTCCACGGGAGCACCTTTGATCCCGGATCCGCCGATGTCCACGCCGAAGATCTCCATGTGATCCACGGTACGGACAAACGGCCCCGCTCACTTCCCGGAACGGAAACCGGGGTGAACGCCGCAGCGGAGCCCGGGGCGCGGATCCGGGCCGGGGGCCGTCATTCGGCGGACAGGGCCGCCGCTTCCGCGCGCAGGTCCCGGCGGAGCTCCTTGGGGAGCGAGAAGATGATGGACTCCTCGGCCGCCTTCACGATCTCCACGTCCTCGAAACCGCGCTCGGAGAGCCAGGCCAGGACGCCGTCGACCAGCACCTCGGGCACGGAAGCGCCGGAGGTGACGCCGACCGTGGAGACGCCCTCCAGCCAGGCCTCGTCGATCTCGTCGGCGGAGTCCACCAGGTGCGAGTCGCCCGCGCCGGCGCCGAGGGCGACCTCGACCAGGCGGACCGAGTTGGAGGAGTTCTTGGAGCCGACGACGATCACCAGGTCGGCGTCCGCGCCCATCTGCTTCACCGCGATCTGGCGGTTCTGCGTGGCGTAGCAGATGTCGTCGCTGGGCGGCGAGATCAGGAGCGGGAACTTCTCCTTGAGCGCGCCGACGGTCTCCATCGTCTCGTCGACCGACAGCGTGGTCTGGGAGAGCCAGACGACCCGGGACGGGTCGCGCACCTCGACGTTTCCGACGTCCTCGGGGCCGTCGACCAGCGTGATGTGCTCGGGGGCCTCGCCGGAGGTGCCGATGACCTCCTCGTGGCCCTCGTGGCCGATGAGGAGGATGTCGAAGTCGTCCTGTGCGAAGCGGACGGCTTCCTTGTGGACCTTGGTGACCAGGGGGCAGGTCGCGTCGATCGTGGCGAGCTTCCGCTCGGCCGCCTCCTCGTGCACGGTCGGCGCGACGCCGTGTGCGGAGAACATCACGATCGAGCCCTCGGGGACCTCCGCCGTCTCCTCGACGAAGATCGCGCCCTTCTTCTCCAGGGTCTGTACGACGTATTTGTTGTGGACGATCTCGTGGCGCACATAGACCGGTGAGCCGTACTGCTCCAGGGCCTTCTCCACGGCGATCACGGCACGGTCCACGCCCGCGCAGTAGCCACGGGGAGCGGCGAGCAGGACGCGTCGGGGTGTCGTAGCAGTCATGCGTCCCATCGTAACGGCCTCCCCCGCGGCAGGGAGCGGACCAGCGAGCGGCGTTCTGCGGCTTCGATTGCAAGGCGGAGGAGGGAATCGATGCGGAGCATCGTTGACCGACGACAACGCCGCAAGCGGAGTCGCAGGGCGTGGGGGCCCGCTCCCTGCCGCGGGGGAGGCCGTAAGGCCGTACCGAACAGGCGCGGGGCAGACGGGGTCGGGAGACTGATCACCACGCGACCAACGGAGGACTCATGGCCGGCAGCGGCAGCGGCATCGGCAGTGGCACGGATTCCGGCAGCACCACCGACCGGGCGGGACTGCGGCGGACCCTGGGCTTCCGGGATCTGGTGGTCTACGGGCTGCTGTTCATCGCCCCGATGGCCCCCGTCGGTGTCTTCGGCACGCTCGACGCGAAATCGGACGGCGCGGTGGCGCTGGTGTACGTCGCCGCGACCGTGGTGATGGCGTTCACGGCCTTCAGTTACGCCCAGATGGTGCGGGTCGCCCCCCTGGCGGGCTCGGTCTTCGCGTATGCGCGCAAGGGCCTCGGGGAGGGGCCCGGGTTCATCGCCGGCTGGATGGCGATGCTGGACTATCTGCTGATCCCCGCGGTCGCCTATCTCTTCTCCGGCATCGCGATGAACTCGCTGGTGCCCGGGGTGTCGCGGTGGGTGTGGACCGCGCTGGCGGTGGTCCTCACGACACTCCTCAACCTCTGGGGGGTACGCGCGGCCGCCCGGGTCGGCTTCGCGGTGCTCGCCATGGAGATCGTGGTGCTGCTGGTGTTCCTGGTGTCCGCGGTGGTGGTGCTCGTGCAGGACGGGGCGCAGCGCGGCTGGCTGACGCCGCTCAGCGGCGATACGGGGTTCTCGGCGACGGCGGTGCTGGGTGCGGTGTCCGTGGCCGTGCTGTCGTATCTGGGCTTCGACGCCATCGCCACGTTCGCCGAGGAGGTGACGGGCGGTTCGGCGAAGGTGGCGCGAGCCCTGCTGTTCTGCCTGGTCCTGGCGGGCGTGCTGTTCGTGGCGCAGGCGTATCTGGCGGCGCTGCTGGAGCCGATGACGTCGGCGGAGCTGGCCGCCGATCCGGTCGCGCAGGGTTCGGCGTTCTACGACACGGTGGACTCCGCGGTCGGGTCCTGGCTGCATGACCTGGTGGCGGTGAGCAAGGCGATCGGTGCGGCGTTCGCGGCGCTGGCCGGGCAGGCTGCGGCGGGTCGGCTGCTGTTCGCGATGGGCCGGGAGCGACGGCTGCCCGCGCTGCTCTCCAAGGTCGACCCGCGCTCGGGTGTACCGCGGATCGCGATCCTGATCGCGGCGGTCGTGACGCTGGTGGCCGCGGTCTGGGCGGCCCGGCGCGACGACGGCCTGGATCACCTGGTGTCGGTCGTGGACGTGGGCGCGCTGACGGCGTTCGTCCTGCTGCACGCCTCGGTGGTGGGCTGGTTCGCGGTACGCCGGATGGAGGGGCCGCCGAGCTGGTGGCGGCACGTGCTGATCCCGGTGGTGGGCGCCGGTGTGCTGATCGCGGTGATCGTGGAGGCGACGGCGAGCGCACAGGTGGTGGGAGCGTGCTGGCTCGTGGTGGGTCTGGTCGTGCTGGCCGTGCAGCAGGGCCGCCGGAGGGCGTGAAGATGCGGAGGGGACGGTTCCGCCCCGGAGCCTGCGGGCTGCCGACGCGGAGCCGCCTCGTTGTCGGTCGTGGCGGATACGCTCGCTCGCATGGCTCTCCAAACATCCGCGGAAGCTCCGCTGCCCGTCGGTGACGTGTCACGGCTCATCGGCGGCTGGATCGACCGGCTCGGCGCCGTCTGGGTCGAGGGGCAGATCACCCAGTTGTCGCGGCGGCCGGGTGCCGGAGTGGTGTTCCTGACGCTGCGCGACCCCTCGCACGACATCTCGGTGAGCGTGACGTGCTTCCGGCAGGTCTTCGACCGGATCGCGGACGTGGTCACGGAGGGGGCGCGGGTCGTCGTCCTCGCCAAGCCCGAGTGGTACGCACCCCGTGGCCAGCTCTCGCTGCGGGCCACGGAGATAAGGCCGGTCGGCATCGGCGAGCTGCTGGTCCGGCTGGAGCTGCTGAAGAAGTCACTGGCCGGTGAGGGCCTCTTCGCCCTCGACCGCAAGAAGCCGCTGCCCTTCCTGCCGCAGCTGATCGGGCTGGTCTGCGGCCGTGCCTCGGCGGCCGAGCGCGACGTCCTGGAGAACGCCCGGCGGCGGTGGCCCGCAGTCCGCTTCGAGGTCCGCAACACCGCGGTGCAGGGGGTCCACGCGGTGAATCAGGTGGTCCAGGCCGTAAAGGAGCTGGACGGCCTCCCGGACGTCGACGTGATCGTCGTGGCGCGCGGCGGCGGCAGCGTGGAGGACCTGCTGCCGTTCTCGGACGAGCAGCTGATCCGTACGGTCGCGGCGTGCCGCACCCCCGTCGTCTCGGCGATCGGCCACGAACCGGACTCGCCGCTCCTCGACCTGGTCGCCGATGTGCGGGCCTCCACGCCGACGGACGCCGCGAAGAGGATCGTGCCCGACGTGGGCGAGGAGCTGGACCGGGTGCAGCAGCTGCGGGACCGGGCGCTGCGCACCGTACGGGGGTTGCTCGACCGGGAGGAGCGGGGCCTGGCGCACGCGTTGGGCCGGCCGTCGATGGAGCACCCGCAGCGGATGGTGGACGAGCGTGCGGCGGAGGTCGACGCACTGATCGGGCGCGGCCGGCGGGTGCTGGGCCACCTCCTGGACCGTGCGGACTCGGAGCTCGCCCACACCCGCGCCCGAGTGGTCGCGCTGTCGCCCGCGGCGACGCTGGAGCGCGGCTACGCGGTGCTCCAGCGGGCGGACGGACACGTGGTCCGCGACCCCGCCGAAGCGGGGGCGAGCGGTGAAGCGCTCCGGGCCCGGGTGTCGGGGGGCGAGTTCGTGGTGCGGGTCGCCGAGTGAGGGCGGGCTTCGGCCGACGGGGGTTGCCGAACCCCGGCCACGACCCCGGTCCGCGTACGTATGCACGCGACATTGACGGACCTGCTCACGCAATAAGGTGGATCACATGACGGACGACGGGACGACGGCCGCGGCCACGGGCACGCTCGGGTACGAGCAGGCGCGCGACGAGCTGATCGAGGTGGTGCGCCGGCTGGAGGCGGGCGGGACGAGCCTGGAGGAGTCCCTCGCGCTGTGGGAGCGTGGCGAGGAGCTGGCGAAGGTGTGCCGGCACTGGCTGGAGGGCGCGCGCGCCCGGCTGGACGCGGCGCTGGCGGGACCGGCCGCGCCCGGGGGCGACGACACCGAGGACTCGGCGGCCGACGCGGGCTGACCGGGTGGGACAGCAGGGCAGAGAAGCGGTCGGCTGTGGAGTGAATCACTCCGATCCAGCTTTAGTTGAAAGTTAACCTAACCTTCCCGTACCGTGGCCGGGTTGCATGATCCCCCGCGTTCGTCCGGAAGGTAATTCGCAAGATGTCCCTCGTTCTTGACCCCGCCGCCCAGGACCTCCTCTTCCGTGAGGCCCGCACCGCCAACACCTTCACCGACGAGCCGGTGACCGAGGAGCAGGTCCAGGCGATCTACGACCTGGTCAAGTACGGTCCCACCGCGTTCAACCAGTCGCCGCTGCGCGTCGTCCTGGTCCGCTCGGACGAGGCCCGCGCGCGCCTCGTCCCGCACATGGCCGAGGGCAACCGGCCCAAGACCTCGACCGCCCCGCTGGTCGCGATCCTGGCCACCGACAACGAGTTCCACGAGGAGCTCCCGGCCCTGCTCCCGCACTTCCCGCAGGCCAAGGACGCGTTCTTCTCCGAGCGCCCGGTCCGCGAGTCCGCCGCCGCGCTGAACGGCGCGCTGCAGGCCGCCTACTTCATCATCGGTGTCCGCGCCGCCGGTCTGGCCGCCGGCCCGATGACCGGCTACGACGCCGCGGGCATCGAGAAGGAGTTCCTGGACGGCGACCACAACGTGCTGATGGTCGTCAACATCGGCAAGCCGGGCGAGGACGCCTGGTTCCCGCGTCTGCCGCGCCTGGCCTACGACGAGGTCATCAAGAGCGTCTGAGCCGCACCGGCCGAAGGCTGTGGCCGAGGCCCACGGGAAAGGCCCTGGAGCACCCGCTCCAGGGCCTTTCCCGTACCCGCGACCCCGAGGGACGTCAGGAGGTCTTGAGCGCGGCCGCCATCTCCGCCAGCCGCTCCGGCGAGGCGGAACCGGTGACGACCGTGGTCGCACCCTTCTCCTGGCGCACGAGGGCGTCGTACTTCGAGCCCTCCCAGTGCTGCCAGGTCTCCCCGGCGACCTGCTGCGTGCGCCCGGTGTTCTTCGCGTCCTGGCTGACCTGGGCGACGTACTTCTTCGACGGTGACGTGGACTGCTCCACCGCGACGTACTTGCCGTCCGGGTCGAGGAAGCCCAGGTGCCAGCTGTTGCCCGCCTGACGCTCGTAGCTGACCGAGGTCGGCTTCCACTTCTGTGCCAGACCGCTGGGGGCGACCACCGGGTACGGGGCCGCGCGCCGCGCCGTCAGGAGCTCGACCCGGTAGTCGACCGGCTTGACCGGGTCGGCCTTGTCGTCGTGCGGAACGAAGATGTAGACGACGCCCGCCACCGCGGCGATCACCGCCAACGACAGGAACATGTCCCGCACTGTCTGCTTGCCTCGCTTGCTTGCCACGGGTCCATCGTCGCATTGGCCCCGCCGGGCCCGACCACAGGGCGGCCCGCTCATCCGTGGCCCGGTCTGCTCATTTTATCGGCCTGACGATAGAGTCACAGCACCCTCATCCGGTCGTCGTCGTACAGAAAGGTGCGCTCCGATGTCCGAGCATCATCTGCCGTCCCAGCTGGAGGTCTCCCCGGAGGCCCCCGACCGCAACCTCGCCCTGGAGCTCGTCCGGGTCACCGAGGCCGCCGCCATGGCCGCCGGGCGCTGGGTCGGCCGCGGGGACAAGATCGGCGCCGACGGCGCAGCCGTGAAGGCCATGCGGACCCTCGTCTCCACCGTGTCGATGAACGGCATCGTCGTCATCGGTGAGGGCGAGAAGGACGAGGCCCCCATGCTGTTCAACGGGGAGCGGGTCGGTGACGGCACCGGTCCCGAGGTCGACATCGCCGTCGACCCGATCGACGGCACGACCCTGAACGCCAAGGGCATGCCGAACGCCATCGCCGTGCTGGCCGCCGCGGACCGCGGCGCCATGTTCGACCCGTCCGCGGTCTTCTACATGGACAAGCTGGTCACCGGCCCCGAGGCCGCCGACTTCGTCGACATCAACGCCCCCGTATCGGTGAACATCCGCCGGGTGGCGAAGGCGAAGAACTCCACACCCGAGGACGTCACGGTCGTCATCCTGGACCGTCCCCGTCACGACGGCATCGTCAAGGAGATCCGGGAGACCGGCGCCCGGATCAAGTTCATCTCCGACGGTGATGTCGCGGGCTCGATCATGGCCGCACGCGATGACACCGGCGTCGACCTGCTCATGGGGATCGGCGGCACACCGGAGGGCATCATCTCGGCCTGCGCCATAAAGTGCCTCGGCGGTGTCATCCAGGGCAAGCTCTGGCCGAAGGACGCGGCAGAGCGGCAGCGCGCGCTGGACGCCGGGCACGACCTGGACCGGGTGCTGTCCACGGACGACCTGGTCAGCGGCGACAACGTGTTCTTCGTGGCCACCGGCATCACGGACGGCGAGCTGATGCGCGGGGTGCGCTACCGCGCGGAGACGGCGAGCACCGAGTCGATCGTGATGCGGTCCAAGTCCGGCACCATCCGGAAGATCGACTCGACCCACCGGCTGTCGAAGCTGCGCGCCTACAGTGCGATCGACTTCGACCGCGCGAAGTGACGTAGGCACGTCCACGTGACGTAGGCACGTCCAACACGAAGGAGCGCCCCCCTGTGCGGTGGGGGCGCTCCTTCGTTCGGTTCTCGTGTTTCGCACAGCCGGACGGACGCCGCGCGCCGACCGGCCGGGCAGGTGTCAGCCGGCTGCGGCGATGCGGCCGGCCGCGCCCGATGCGTTGAGCTCGGCCTCGCGACGCCGGCGGCGGGCGAGTGCCACACGGCGTTCGGCAGCGGTGAGGCCGCCCCACACTCCGTACGGCTCGGGCTGCAGCAAGGCGTGTTCGCGGCATTCGACCATGACCGGACAGCGCGCACAGACCCGCTTCGCGGACTCCTCACGCGAGAGCCGGGCAGCGGTCGGCTCCTTCGACGGGGCGAAGAACAGCCCGGCTTCGTCCCGGCGGCACACCGCCTCCGAATGCCAGGGGCCGGCCTGGTCCTCCCGAGCGGGGGTCCGCTGGGAAGGCACGGCGGCGACCTGCAGGGGCTGATGCGGCAATTGCAGCACGGTCCACTCCTGACGACGGCTTCACGGGCGAGAAGACGATGCATCGTCCCTACCCGCTGTGCGCGCGCCTATGCACTGAGTGGCACTCAGGTCCGGCCTGCGAAATTGCGAACGAGGCTGGTTTCGGCCTGAAACCAGCGCTTCCCGCGACTGCTTCCCGTCAGCGGCCGAGGTGCTTGCGAAGCCGGTCCTGGAGGTCCGTGATGAATTTGCCGCGCTTCGGCTTCGCCTCGACGCTGCCGAACACCGAATAGCCGTTCACGACCACCACAGGCGCCTCCGGATCCCCGGATTCCAGCGTGACCACCTCGAAATTGCCGAAGATTCCCGTGCCGCTGCCGCGCAGCGAGATGTTCTCGGGGACCCTGATCTCGACACTTCCGAAGATGGAAGTCGCATTGATCACAGTCAGACGCTGTCCGAAAAGCGCCTCGGTCAGATCGATCTCCACGCTGCCGAACAACGAGAACGCGTTCGTACGGCCGCCGACCCGCCAACGCCCCTTGCGGGTGGAGCTGCTGAAGACCGCGACCAGATTGTCGGCCGGACCCGCCGGAGCCTCCGGACCGTAGGCGTACGGCCCGCTCGTGGGCCTGGCCGTACCGCCCGGCGCGGGCAGATCCCGTACCAGCGGCTCCAGTTCGCCCACGGTCTTGGCCCGGTAGACCGCGTCGACCCGCTCGCCGTGCTCGTCCGCGGTCAGCCGGCCCTCGGCCATGGCTTCCCGCAGGATGTCCGCGATCCGGTCACGGTCGGCGTCGGAGGCACGGATGCCGTCTGGTTCCGCCCGTGCGGTGGGCTGCTGGGGGTGCTTTTCGAGGTCCACCGGCCCAGCGTACCCAAACGCGATAGATCGCGACTAGGGTCTGGGCTCGACGGCGGGGCGGGTCGCGGGGTGCGTCGCGGGCCGGGGTGCGCCCCCCCGGGCGGGCGCCCGCCCGGGTGAGCCCTACCTCACAGACCCGCCGCCCCGGCGGGGTCCTACCCTGGTGGGTGCGCTGCCCAAGGGAGGTCAGCCGCTGTCACCGAGTGAGGAATGGCCGTAATGCCAGAGTTTGCGTACTCCGATCTGCTCCCCCTGGGAGAGGACACCACGCCGTATCGTCTGGTCACCTCCGAGGGTGTCTCCACCTTCGAGGCCGACGGCCGTACGTTCCTCAAGGTCGATCCGGAGGCGCTGCGCACCCTGGCCGCCGAGGCCATGCACGACATCTCGCACTACCTGCGGCCCACGCACCTGGCGCAGCTGCGGCGGATCGTGGACGACCCCGAGGCCTCGTCCAACGACAAGTTCGTCGCGCTCGACCTGCTGAAGAACGCGAACATCGCCGCGGCGGGCGTGCTGCCGATGTGCCAGGACACCGGCACCGCGATCGTCATGGGCAAGCGCGGGCAGAACGTGCTGACCGAGGGCGGTGACGAGGAGGCCCTGTCGCACGGCATCTTCGACGCGTACACCAAGCTCAACCTGCGCTACTCGCAGATGGCACCGCTCAACATGTGGGACGAGAAGAACACCGGCTCGAACCTCCCCGCCCAGATCGAGCTGTACGCGACCGACGGCGGCGCGTACAAGTTCCTCTTCATGGCGAAGGGCGGCGGCTCGGCCAACAAGTCGTTCCTCTTCCAGGAGACCAAGGCGGTCCTCAACGAGGACTCCATGATGAAGTTCCTGGAACAGAAGATCCGCTCCCTCGGCACGGCCGCCTGCCCGCCGTACCACCTGGCGATCGTGGTCGGCGGTACGTCGGCGGAGTTCGCGCTGAAGACCGCGAAGTACGCCTCCGCGCACTACCTGGACGAGCTGCCCGCCGAGGGCTCCCCCACGGGTCACGGCTTCCGTGACAAGGAGCTGGAGGAGAAGGTCTTCGAGCTGACGCAGAAGATCGGCATCGGGGCGCAGTTCGGCGGCAAGTACTTCTGCCACGACGTGCGCGTGGTGCGCCTCCCCCGGCACGGCGCCTCGCTCCCCGTCGCCATCGCCGTGTCCTGCTCGGCCGACCGCCAGGCCACCGCGAAGATCACCGCCGAGGGCGTGTTCCTGGAGCAGCTGGAGAAGGACCCGGCCCGCTTCCTCCCGGACACCACCGACGAGCACCTGGACGAGGCGGGTGACGTCGTACGCATCGACCTCAACCGCCCCATGGACGACATCCTCGCCGAGCTGACCAAGTACCCCGTCAAAACCCGGCTCTCGCTGACCGGTCCGCTGGTCGTGGCGCGCGACATCGCCCACGCCAAGATCAAGGAGCGGCTGGACGCGGGCGAGGAGATGCCGCAGTACCTGAAGGACCACCCGGTCTACTACGCGGGTCCGGCGAAGACGCCCGAGGGCTACGCCTCCGGTTCCTTCGGCCCCACGACCGCCGGCCGGATGGACAGCTATGTCGCACAGTTCCAGGCGGCGGGCGGCTCCAAGGTGATGCTCGCCAAGGGCAACCGGTCCCAGCAGGTCACCGACGCGTGCGACGCGCACGGCGGCTTCTACCTCGGCTCCATCGGCGGCCCGGCGGCGCGGCTGGCGCAGGACTGCATCAAGAAGGTCGAGGTCGTCGAGTACGAGGAGCTCGGTATGGAGGCGGTCTGGCGGATCGAGGTCGAGGACTTCCCGGCGTTCGTCGTCGTCGACGACAAGGGCAACGACTTCTTCACCGAGCCCGCCCCGGCCCCGACGTTCACCAGCATTCCGGTGCGCGGTCCCGGCCTCGGCTGACGTCCGCACGCATCCGGCAGGGGCGTCCCGGCAGCGGCCGGGGCGCCCTTCGCCGTGCGGGCACTCCCGGCACGGGTCGGGCGGGACGGACTCGGAGCACGCCTCGCCGAAGCTGCGGGCCAGGAACCGCGCCGGTGACTGATGCTGGATGCGCGGGGCGTGATGCGGTTCGTCGGAGAACGGGACGAACGCGCGTCGGGCCCGTGACCGGGCCCGGTACCGGAAGGGTCCGCATACCTCCGGCCCGGTACCGGAACGATCCCCATACGTCTGAATGACGGTCGCTTACGACTGAATCCAGCCAATCCTGCGGAGGCCGGGGCTGCGGTGCCGCGCCGGATCCCGCGGGCGGGCCGGAGCACGGGCCGGGGCGGCGAGCCGCACGCCTGTCGCCGTACGGGAGCCGTACAGGAGCCGTACGCGCGGTACGGCGTCGTGACGGGAAGGTCCGTACCGGCCTCGGGTACCGGTGCCGCACCGCCGCATTCGCGCAGTGGGCCGTCCCCCGGGCTTGCGGGGCGCCGGGCCGATGCGGTGAATTGTCCGCGTCACGGGGGACCGGCTCCGTCCGACCGCCCGGTCCGGGAGCCGCCGCGCCACCCCGGCCGCACCGTCCCCGCCCTCCCTGCCCGATGCCTCAGTCCCCACCCCTGCCCTTGCCGCAGCCGCGCGTCGGCCGGCTCATCGCCTCCCGGCAGCCCGAACCCTCAGAACCCGCACGCCGAACACTTTCACCGTCCCACACCGGAAAGGCGGAGACCGCATGACGCCGGTCCATCACCGCAGCCACGTCGACGATCTGCTCTCCTTCATCAGGGCCAGCCCCTCCCCCTACCACGCCGTCGTGAGCGCCGCCCAGCGTCTGGAGAAGGCCGGCTTCCGTGAACTGCGCGGCACGGACGAGTGGACGGGAGCCACCGGCGGCAGCTTCGTCGTCCGCGGCGGCGCGCTGATCGCCTGGTATGCCCCCGAGGGCAAGCCCGCCCACACGCCCTTCCGGATCGTCGGCACCCACACCGACTCACCGAACCTGCGGATCAAGCCCACCCCCGACACCTCCACCGCGGGCTGGCGGCAGATCGCGGTGGAGATCTACGGCGGGGTCCCGCTCAACACCTGGCTCGACCGCGATCTGGGCATCTCCGGCCGGCTCGCGCTGCGCGGCCCCGGCGGGAGCACCGACACCCGGCTCGTCCAGATCGACGAACCGCTGCTGCGGGTGCCCCAGCTGGCCATCCACCTGGACCGGTCCGTCAACGAGGGACTGGCTCTGGACCGGCAGCGCCATATCGCCCCCGTCTGGTCGCTCGGCGAAGCGGAGGAGGGGGCGCTGCTGCGCCGGGTCGCCGCGGCCGCGGAGGCGGACCCGGCCGATGTGCTCGGCTGGGACCTGATGCTCCATGACATCCAGCCCCCCGGATACCTGGGCGCGGAGCGGGAGTTCGTGGTCTCGTCCCGGCTGGACAACCTGGTCTCGGTGCACGCCGGCGTCACGGCGCTGGCCGCCGCGGCGACGTCGGCCGATGAGCCCGCGTACATCCCCGTGCTGGCCGCATTCGACCACGAAGAGGTCGGCAGCGGCTCCGACACGGGCGCCCAGAGCCCGCTGCTGGAGCGGGTGCTGAGCCGTTCGGTGAGCGCCCGCGGCGGAAGCCAGGAGGACTGGTCGCGGGCGCTGGCCGGCGCCTTCTGCGTATCGGCCGACATGGCGCACGCGGTGCATCCCAACTACGCGGAGCGGCACGACCCCGAGCACCGTCCGCTGCCCAACAGCGGCCCCACGGTCAAGGTCAACGTCAATCAGCGCTACGCCACCGACTCGACCGGCATCGCGTTGTTCGCGTCGGCCTGCGAGCGGGCCGGTGCGCCGTGGCAGCCGTTCGTCTCCAACAACGCGATGCCGTGCGGTACCTCGATCGGCCCGCTCACCGCGGCCCGGCTGGGTGTCCCGACTGTGGACGTGGGAGTCCCGGGCCTTTCGATGCACTCGGCGCGCGAGCTGTGCGGCGCGGACGACCCGGGGCACCTCGCGGCGATCCTGGGCGCGTTCGTGACGTCCGGCTGACCGGTGACGGGGAGAGGCGGCGTGCGCACCCCTCCCCGCGCTTCGGGCCGACGCCTACGCGAAGCGCTGACTCGCGCTCCCGTCGCAGGGCTGGAGCGTCAGCGGGTCGTGGGCGCCCGCCAGCGTCGCGCACAGCCCCGTCGAGGCGGCCGGGCGCAGGGTGCCCGACTGCCGGGCGAACTGCTGGTTGGCCGCGCCTGAGCAGTTGTAGAGGACGAGAGCGGCGCCGGCCCGGTAGTCGGCGCCGGGCACGTCCAGACAGCGGTCGTGGCTGAGTTCCGTACGGACGGTCTTCGTACCGGAGTCGTACCACCAGCCCTGGTTGCGTCCGCCGTGGCAGTCCCAGCCGGTGACTCCGGTGCTGTTGCGGGTGACCGAGGCGGGGACGTCCAGACAGCTGTTCGTGGCCTCACCCCGCAGGGGCTTGAAGACGTCGTCCCAGGCTGCCGTCTGCAGCACGGGTGTGCCGGTGCTCGCCGGGTCGGCGCAGCTCGCCTCGCGCAGGCCCGAGTTGTAGATCTGGGTCAGGCAGGAGGCGAAGGCGCCGTGGCCGGCGGCGTTCGGGTGGAAGGACTGCCGGACGGAGTTGGAGTCCGGCGGGAAGTGCGAGAGGTCGATGTAGAGGCCGCGGGCCCAGGTCGACTCGCTGCACACCTCGTGGCCGTGGAAGAGCCGGGAGTTGTCCAGGTAGACGGCTCCGGTGTCGGCGGCGGCCCTGCGCATGCCGCGCTCGAAGGCGGGTACGGCGGTGTTGCGGCCCCAGGCGGCGTCGGAGTCGTATCCGGCGCAGCCGCCGGGAAGCTTGCCGGGGAAGTTCGGGTTGTCGTAGAAGTCCGGGCCGATCGGGCTCGGATAGCCCATGACGACGAGCTTGTAGTCACCGTCGGCGTAACCGGCGTCGGTCATCACCGTCCGCAGGTCACCCACCGTCTTCTCGACCTTGGGGACGAGGGCGTCGACACGGGCCTGCCAGCCGCCCTCGTACTTCGACTGGCACGCACCCTGGAGGAGGACCCAGCGCTCGACGCAGTCCGTCATGACCGGGCCGAACTGGAGGTCGTCGTTGGCGCCCGCGACCAGCACGATCATCTTGATGCGGGTGTTGCGCGCCTTGATGGCGAGGCTGTCGCTCTGCACCAGCTCGTCGGCGTACTGCTTCGAACCGCCGATGACGATGTTCCCGGTGTACGCGCCGGAGCAGGAGACGTTGTACGTGACGTCGGCCGGGATGCCGGTGCGGTGGATGGCGGAGTCGGGCGAGCGGTGGCACCAGTTGTCGGGGCCGTCGGTGCCCGCCTCGTACGTGCCGACGCCCTCGCCCGAGATCTCGCTGTCGCCGAGCGAGATCAGCCCGGTCTTGCGCTCGGCGAGCGGGCGCTCGGCCGGGTCGCCGTACAGCCGGGTGGCCTCGGCGGCGCGGACGGCCTCCAGTTCGGGCGGCAGGGCGGTGGATGCGGTAGGGGTGGTACCGGGCTGGGCGGCGCCCGCCGGTGCGGCGGCAACGGTCATCCCCCCTAAAGCCGCCGCCATGGCCGCGGCGGCCGCGACCGTACATCGGAGCCGGTATCCGGTGCGTCTCATTGCGCCTCCCGAGTTGTGGTTACCCCGGGTATTTACTGGTCGGTAGGCGACTTGGGAATACATAGAACAAGACAAGTGCTCATCTTTTTCAGGAGGTTGGACGATGACGGACGACGAAAAGACCGACGAGGGCTACCGCGTCGAGCACGATTCGATGGGCGAGGTGAAGGTCCCCGCGGACGCGAAGTGGCGGGCCCAGACGCAGCGGGCCGTGGAGAACTTCCCGATCTCCGGGCAGCGCCTGGAGCGGGCCCACATCGAGGCGCTCGCCCGCATCAAGGGCGCCGCCGCCAAGGTGAACGCCGAGCTGAAGGTGGTCGACCCGGAGATCGCGCGGGCCATCCAGGACGCGGCGGCCGAGGTCGCGGAGGGGCGCTGGGACGCGCACTTCCCGGTCGACGTCTTCCAGACCGGCTCCGGCACCTCGTCGAACATGAACACCAACGAGGTGCTGGCCACCCTCGCCACCGAGCGCCTGGGCCGCGACGTCCACCCCAACGACCACGTCAACGCCTCGCAGTCCTCCAACGACGTCTTCCCGTCCTCCATCCACATCGCCGCGACGGGCGCGGTGACCGGCGAGCTGATCCCCGCCCTGGACCACCTCGCGGCCGCACTGGAGCGCAAGTCCACCGAGTTCGCGACGGTCGTGAAGTCGGGGCGCACCCATCTGATGGACGCGACCCCGGTGACCCTGGGCCAGGAGTTCGGCGGGTACGCCGCTCAGATCCGCTACGGCATCGAGCGGCTGCACGCCTCGCTCCCCCGTCTCGCCGAGCTGCCGCTGGGCGGTACGGCCGTCGGCACCGGCATCAACACCCCGCCCGGCTTCTCGGCCGCCGTGATCGCCGAGGTCGCCCGCGTGACCGGGCTGCCGCTCACCGAGGCCCGGGACCACTTCGAGGCGCAGGGCGCGCGGGACGGTCTCGTGGAGACCTCCGGCCAGCTCCGTACCGTCGCGGTCTCGCTCACCAAGATCTCCAACGATCTGCGCTGGATGGCCTCGGGGCCGCGCACCGGACTGGCCGAGATCAACCTCCCTGACCTCCAGCCCGGCTCGTCGATCATGCCGGGGAAGGTGAATCCGGTCATTCCCGAGGCGGTGCTGATGGTCGCCGCCCAGGTGACGGGGAACGACGCGACGGTCGCCGCCGCGGGGGCCGCGGGCAACTTCGAGCTGAACGTGATGCTCCCGGTCATCGCGAAGAACCTGCTGGAGTCCGTACGCCTGCTCGCAGGCGTCACCCGGCTGCTCGCGGACCGCACGGTCGACGGGATCACCGCGAACGCCGAGCGGGCCAGGGAGTACGCGGAGTCCTCGCCGTCCGTCGTCACCCCGCTGAACAAGTACATCGGCTACGAGGAGGCGGCGAAGGTCGCCAAGAAGTCGCTCGCCGAGCGGAAGACGATCCGCGAGGTGGTGCTGGCCTCGGGATACGTCGAGCGCGGGGACCTCACGGTGGAGCAGCTCGACGAGGCGCTGGACGTGTTGCGTATGACCCGCCCGTGACGTGCGTCGCTGCGACGGGACGGCTCTCTCACTAAGATCTCTCCATGACAGGTACCGGAGAGATCGAGCGCTGGGCGCCGGGTGATCAGATCCTGTGGCGCTACCGCGGCAACGGGCCGCTGCGGCAGGGCCCCGCGCCCGGCCGGGCGCCGAACCCGGTGCACATCTGCCGTCCCGTCACCGTCGTCCAGGACACCGAGGAGCTGCTCGCGGTCTGGGTGGCACCCGGCACCGAGTGCGTGAAGCCGGTACTGGCGGACGGCACCGACGTGCATGCCGAGCCGCTCGCCACCCGGTACACCGCGCCGCGCACCACGGCCCGCTCGCCCTGGCTGGGCAACGGGGTGCTGAAGCTGGCCCGGCCCGGTGAGCCGTGGTCGGTCTGGCTGTTCTGGGAGCGCGGCTGGCAGTTCCGCAGCTGGTACGTGAACCTGGAGGAGCCGCGTACCCGCTGGGCCGGCGGGATCGACTCCGAGGACCACTTCCTCGACATCTCCGTCTACCCGGACCACAGCTGGCTCTGGCGCGACGAGGACGAGTTCGCCCAGGCGCAGCGGGTCGGCCTGATGTCTGCCGCGACCGCACGGCGGGTACGGGCGGCGGGGCGCGCCGCGGTCGGCGTCATCCGCGACTGGGGGGCACCGTTCCGGGACGGCTGGGAGGACTGGCGGCCGGAACCGCACTGGCGGGTTCCCGCGCTTCCGGACGACTGGAACCGGCTTCCGGATGACGGGGACCGTACCCCCTCGGCCATGCCGTCATGAGACCCTTGATGCACCCCAGGGGGACAAACGTAGGATCGTCCCGAGGAGGGCCGATCCGCCCCAACCCACGCGCGTCGCACACGAACTGACCGTAAATCATCAAGTCATCGCACGAGTTGCACGCTTCATGACCCGCATCAGTCGTACGAGTCGCACGAGTTGCCCGCATCGCATGAGCCACTACGAGGGGGTGGAGACGTGCTCGCTGTCCGCCGCTCCACCGCCGGAAACGTTGGCACCCGTCCCGTCGAAGGACGTCCGGTTTCGGCCCGGTGTTCCTGGGCAGGCGGTGTCAGCCGTTGTTATTGCCGCTCCTGCCGGGGCACAGTAGCGCCCCACAAGGTGATTGCCTCATACAACCGGCCCGGACGGACGGAACCCCAAGCGTGACGGAGCACCCCACCTCCCACGAAGGCCGGCAGCCTCTCGCCGCCCGGTCGCAGGAACGCACCCGGCCGCGGCAGCGGGATGCCGCGTCGGCGCCCGCATCGGCGATCCCGGCTCCGGCCAAGGGATCGGGTCCGGCCGCTGCCGGAGCAGGCCCCGCCGCGGGCCCGGACCCGCAGGCGGCAGCCCGTCGCGAGGGCGACCGGCTGCGCTTCGTGGGTGCCGCGACCCGCCGGATCGCCCGCGGCATAGATCTCGACGAGATCGTGCTGGGGCTGTGCAGAGCCAGCGTGCCGACGTTCTCCGACGCCATACTGGTCTACCTCCGCGACCCGCTGCCGGTCGGCGACGAGCGTCCGGTCAACCCGTTCGTGCTGCGGCTGCGCCGCTCCGACCGGCTGCGGCTGAGCGACGAGATCGCCGAGGGCGCCACGGAGAGCGAACGGCTGCGGCCGGCCGCCATCGATCCGCAGACCGATCTGACGCCCGCCGCCGAGCTGTGCGAGGTCCGCCCCGGCGGTGCGCTGGCCGAGGTACTGCGCGGGGTCCGGCCCGTCTTCGGCGACTCCGCCGCGGCCCGTGCCGCACTGCCGGAGCTGCTCGGCGCGGGCCGTACCGTGCCGTCCGGGCACCGGGCGATCCTGGCCCCGCTGCGCGGCCGGCGCCGGGTGATCGGCGCGGCGGTCTTCCTGCGCGGCACGGAACGGCCGCCGTTCGAGGCCAACGACCTGCTGGTCGCCGCCCAGCTCGCGACGCACACCGCGCTCGGCATCGACAAGGCCGTGCTGTACGGGCGCGAGGCCTACATCGCCGACGAGCTCCAGCGCACCATGCTGCCCGACTCACTGCCGCAGCCCACCGGCGTCCGGCTCGCCTCCCGCTACCTCCCGGCCGCCGAGACGGCCCGGGTCGGCGGCGACTGGTACGACGCGATCCCGCTGCCCGGCAGCCGGGTCGCCCTGGTCGTCGGTGATGTGATGGGCCACTCCATGACCTCCGCTGCGATCATGGGCCAGCTGCGCACCACCGCCCAGACCCTGGCCGGGCTCGACCTGCCGCCGCAGGAGGTGCTGCACCACCTCGACGAGCAGGCCCAGCGGCTCGGCAGCGACCGCATGGCGACCTGCCTGTACGCCGTGTACGACCCGGTCGCGCACCGGATCACCATCGCCAACGCCGGCCACCCGCCGCCCGTGCTGCTGCATCTGGGCGGCCGTGCCGAGGTGCTGCGGGTGCCGCCCGGCGCCCCGATCGGCGTCGGCGGGGTCGACTTCGAGGCCGTCGAGCTGGACGCGCCCGCGGGCGCCACACTGCTCCTGTACACCGACGGTCTGGTGGAGTCCCGGCTCCGGGACGTCTGGACCGGCATCGAGCAGCTCCGCGAGCGGCTCGCCACCACCGCCCGGCTGACCGGTCCGGACCACTCGCCGCCGCTGGAGGCCCTCTGCGACGACGTGCTGGACATGCTCGGCCCCGGCGACCGGGACGACGACATCGCACTGCTCGCCGCCCGCTTCGACGGGATCGCGCCCAGCGATGTCGCCTACTGGTTCCTGGAGCCGGAGGACTCCGCCCCGGGCCGGGCCCGCAGGCTGGCCCGCCGAGCCCTCAGCCGATGGGGCCTTGAGGACATGTCGGACTCGGTGGAGCTGCTGGTCAGCGAGGTGGTCACCAATGCCGTGCGGTACGCGGAGCGGCCGGTGACGCTGCGGCTGCTGCGGACGGACATCCTGCGCTGCGAGGTCGGCGACGACTCCCCACAGCTGCCCCGCCAGCGCCGTGCCCGCGATATGGACGAGGGCGGCCGCGGTCTGTTCCTGGTGAACCGGCTGGCCCGGCGGTGGGGTGCGACGCGTCTGTCGACGGGCAAGGTCGTCTGGTTCGAGATGCCGACCCGGGGGCAGTAGCCGGGGCATGCTGCCGGAGGCGGCCCGCGCGGGGTCCGGGGTTTCCGGTCCTCCGGCCTTCCTGGTCGACGACGGTCGTGACAACGGAAACGGGCGGTGTACGAGGATCTCCTCGTACACCGCCCGTTTCCGTTGGTCAGCGCGTCGAGCCGTTGTCGGCGTTGCCGCCGTTGGGCCGGTTGATGCCCGGGTCCACCGGCAGGTTGCTGTCCGAGGGGCCCGGCTCGGTCGACGGACCGCCCGTCGGGTCGCCGGTCGGGTCACCCGTCGGGCTCGATGGAGGCGGTGTCACCGGGGACTCGCTGTCCGTCGGCGGATCGGACGACGGGGGCGGGGTGGTCGCGGTGTCCGACGGCGAGGGATCGTGGGAGGGCGAGATCGTCGGGCTCGGCGGGGTGGTGTCCGGCGGCGGGGTGACCGCCGCGCCCATGTCGGTGTCCAGGTCGAACTCGCCCGGGTCGCCCATGGCCTGTGCGGTGAAGCTCGCCCAGATGTCGGCGGGGAAGCCACCACCGTTGACCCGGCCGCCGCCACCGGCACCCTTGAGGGGCACCTGGGCGCCCTTGCCGATCTTCTTGTCGTCGTCATTCGTGCGGGGGAAGGCGGCCTCTCCGAAGAGACCCACCGAAGTGACCAGGCGGGGGGTGTAGCCGGTGAACCAGGCCGACTTGTTGTCGTCCGAGGTGCCGGTCTTGCCCGCGATCTGCTGGTCGGACAGCCCCTCGGCAGTGCGTACCGCGTCGTGGGCCGTACCGTCGTCCACCACGCCGGTCAGCACGGAGGTCACGGAGTCGGCGGCCTTGCGGTCGATCACCTGGTCACCGATCGCGTCGGGCAGCTCGATCGGCGAGCTGCCCTGCTTCTGGGCCGACTTCACGATCTGCGGGGTGACCTTCTTGCCGTGGTTGTCCAGGGTCGCGTAGACGCCGGCCATCTCCATCGGGCTCGCGCCCATGGAGCCGAGGGTCTGGGCCGGCACCGCGTCGAGCCCCTTCACGTCCATGCCGAGTTCGCCCGCGGTCTGCATGACGCGGTCCATGCCGACGTCCACGCCCATCTGCGCGAAGACGGAGTTGATGGACTTGTTCATCGCGGTCTGGACGGTGACCTGGCCGTAGTCCTGGTCGTCCTCGTTCTCCGGCGAGAACGCGACGTCACTGCCCTTGACCGGACGCTTGCTGGTGCCGTCGTAGCGCGTGTCGGCGGTGATCGGCTGGTCGTCCTGGGTCTGCGCCTCCTGGTCGAGCGCGGCCGCGAGGATGACCGGCTTGAAGGTGGAGGCGGGCTGGTAGTCGCGCCGGGTCGCGTTGGAGATGTAGTGCTCGGTCAGACCGCGCCCGCCGTACAGGGCGAGCACCTTGCCGGTCTTCGGGTCGACCGAGGCCGCACCGGCCTGGACGTCCTGGTCGAGCTTGCGCCCCTTGGTGTCCAGCTTGTCGGTCAGCTTGGTCTTGACCGACTTCTCCAGCTCCTTCTGCTTCTTCCGGTCGATGTTGACGGTGATCGTCCAGCCGCCGGCGTCGAACTGCGCGTCGGTGATGTTCTCCTGCTTCTGCACCGCCGCGCGGGCCGCGTTGACGATGTAGCCCTTCTGCCCGGAGAGCCCTTCCGACGGCTTGGGGTCCTGCGGGACCTTGAACTTCATCCCCTGCCGCTCTGTGGAGTCCAGCCATTGCTCGTCGACCATGTTGTTGAGCACGTAGTTCCAGCGCTCCTTGACGAGCGCCTTCCCGTGGTCGGTGGCGACGGCCCAGTCGTACTGGCTCGGGGCCTGGAGCAGCGCGGCGAGGTAGGCGCCCTCGGGGACGTCCAGGTCCTTGGCGTCCTTGCCGTAGTACGCCTGTGCCGCGGCCTGGATCCCGTAGGCACCGCGGCCGTAGTAGCTGGTGTTGATGTACCCGGCGAGGATCTGGGACTTGGTCTTGTTCCGGTCCACCTTCAGCGAGATGACCAGCTCTTTGAGCTTGCGGGTGACGGTCTGGTCGGCGTCGAGGTAGTAGTTCTTGACGTATTGCTGGGTGATGGTCGAGCCACCCTGCTTGCCCTTGCCGGACACGGTGTTGATCAAGCCGCGGGCGGTGCCCTTGAAGTCGACGCCGTTGTCGTCGTAGAACGACTTGTTCTCGGCCGCCACGAATGTCTTCTGGACGGCCTTCGGCACCTCGGCCAGGCTGACGATCTCCCGGTTGACCTGGCCCGTCCGGGCCAGCAGCGTGCCGTCGGAGTACTTGTAGACGTTGGACTGGAGCGTGGCCTGAGCGTTGCCCTCCGGCACCTGAACGACCATGTACAGCACAGCGAACGCGCCCATGCCCAGCAGGCAGATCCCCAAGGCGGCGCCCAGTAGTTTTCGCCACGTGAAGAGTCTGCGTATGCCGCCGCTCTTCACGGCCCGCCGCGACCCGCGCCGCTGGGCTCGTCGCGCATCCGCTCGACCCATTGCTGTGTTGCTCCCGTTTCTCTGCTCGACCAGATCAGCTCGGACCTGCCAGCTAACACCGTAGGCAGGGACAGAAGGCCAGCGATCCACCCTTTCCGGACGTGACAATCAGCACCCGCTCTCAAGGGAACCGACTCACGAGAGGTGCGCAGGGTTGCGACATCGGTTAATGTGTAATCACATTGCTAGCGACAAGCTAGCCCGTTCAAACGGGGGATTTCCATGACCGAACCACACGTTCCGACCACACCCACCACGCCGTCGGCCGACCTCACCCCGGACGCGCCGCAGATGCCGGAACCGCAGGTCCGCGAGACGACGGCGCACAGCATCGCGGGCGGCCTCGGCCTTCTGCTGACGGTGGTCGGGGTGATCGTCGGCGTAGGTCTCGCGATCGTCGGCGGCGTCGTCGGGTCGAACGGGAACAACGGCGCCGGCATCCCGGTCTGCATCCTCGGCGTGCTGCTCGCCATCGCCTCGTTCGTCTGCATGGGCGGTGTGAAGATGGTCGCACCGGGCGAGGCCCGGGTCATCCAGCTCTTCGGCCGTTACGTGGGCACGATCCGCGCCGACGGTCTGCGCTGGATCAACCCGCTGACCTCCAGCCGCAAGATCTCCACCCGCGTCCGCAACCACGAGACCGCGGTCCTCAAGGTCAACGACGCCTACGGCAACCCGATCGAGCTGGCCGCGATCGTCGTCTGGAAGGTCGAGGACACCGCACAGGCCCTCTTCGAGGTCGACGACTTCCTGGAGTTCGTCGCCACCCAGACCGAGGCGGCCGTCCGGCACATCGCGATCGAGTACCCGTACGACGCCCACGACGAGGGCGGCCTCTCACTGCGGGGCAACGCCGAGGAGATCACCGAGAAGCTGGCCGTCGAGCTGACGGCACGGGTGCAGGCCGCGGGCGTCCGGATCATCGAGTCGCGCTTCAGCCACCTCGCGTACGCCCCCGAGATCGCCTCCGCGATGCTCCAGCGCCAGCAGGCCGGCGCCGTGGTCGCGGCCCGGCAGCAGATCGTCGAGGGCGCGGTCGGCATGGTCGAGATGGCGCTGACCCGGATCACCGAGCAGGACATCGTCGAGCTCGACCCGGAGCGGAAGGCCGCCATGGTGAGCAATCTGATGGTGGTGCTGTGCGGTGACCGCGCGGTGCAGCCGGTCCTCAACACGGGCACGCTCTACCAGTGACCGAACAAGCACCTGGGCGCAAGCCCGCCCGGCAGCCGCAGCAGCGCAAGCAGATGCTGCTGCGGCTGGACCCCGCGGTACACGACGCGCTGGCGCGCTGGGCGTCGGACGAACTGCGCAGCGCGAACGCGCAGATCGAGTTCCTGCTGCGGCGGGCGCTCGCGGAGGCGGGTCGGCTGCCGGGCGGGGCGGCCCCGATCCCCCGCCGGGGACGCCCCCCGAAAACACCCGAAGCGGAGTGACTTCCCCGGGGACCCCACCCCCGGACCTCCGCCGCCACCGCCCAGCGGTACGGGCTCACAGCTGGAGGTACGGGCTCACAGCTGGCGGGAGGGCAGGTATACACAGCAGGTATACACACGGTGTACAGTGCTGTGCATGTCTATCGGCCACACCCTGCTCGGGCTCCTGGAGTCCGGCCCCCGCCACGGCTACGACCTCAAGCGGACGTTCGACGAGAAGTTCGGTCACGACCGCCCCCTGCACTACGGCCAGGTCTACTCGACCATGTCCCGCCTCCTCAAGAACGGCCTCGTCGAGGTCGACGGCGTGGAGGCCGGCGGCGGCCCCGAGCGCAAGCGCTACGCCATCACCGACGCCGGCATCACCGATGTCGCCGCCTGGCTGGCACAGCCCGAGAAGCCGGAGCCCTACCTCCAGTCGACCCTGTACACCAAGGTCGTCCTGGCCATGCTCACCGGCCGCAACGCCGCCGACGTGCTGGACGCCCAGCGCTCCGAGCACCTGCGCCTGATGCGTATCCTCACCGACCGCAAGCGCCAGGGCGATCTCGCCGACCAGCTGATCTGCGACCACGCGCTGTTCCACCTCGAAGCCGATCTGCGCTGGCTGGAGCTCACCGCCGCGCGACTCGGCCAGCTCGCGAAGGTGGTGGCCCCGTGATCCCCGCCGGCTCCCTGCTCGCCGCCCACGACCTGCGCAAGACCTACGGGTCGACGCCCGCACTCGACGGCGCCTCGTTCTCCGTCCACCCCGGCGAGGTCGTCGCCGTGATGGGCCCCTCCGGCTCCGGCAAATCCACCCTGCTGCACTGCCTCGCCGGGATCATCACCCCGGACTCCGGCACCATCACCTACGCCGGACGCGAGCTGTCCGCGATGTCCGACGCCGAGCGCAGCGCCCTGCGCCGCAGCGAGTTCGGCTTCGTGTTCCAGTTCGGCCAGCTCGTCCCGGAGCTGACCTGCGTGGAGAACGTCGCCCTGCCCATGAGACTCAACGGCACCCGCCGCAAGGCCGCCGAGCGCACCGCCCTGGAGTGGATGGAGCGCCTGGAGGTCGACGACATCGGCGCCAAGCGCCCCGGCGAGGTCTCCGGCGGTCAGGGCCAGCGCGTCGCCGTGGCCCGCGCGCTGGCCGCGTCCCCGAAGGTGATCTTCGCCGACGAGCCGACCGGCGCTCTCGACTCCCTCAACGGCGAGCGCGTCATGCAACTGCTCACCGAGTCGGCCCGCTCCGCCAACGTGGCCGTCGTGCTGGTCACGCACGAGGCCCGCGTCGCCGCCTACTCCGACCGCGACATCACCGTCCGCGACGGCCGGGCCCTCGACCTGGAGCACACCGCATGACGCTGCTCGATCAGAAGCGGACCCCGGCCGGGACCGCCCACCCTCCCGAACCGCCGTCACGCACCGCCTCCTGGCTGCGCGACCTCGGGCTCGGCATACGGTTCGCCGCCGCCGGCGGCCGCGAGGGCTGGACCCGCACCCTGCTCACCGCGGTCGGTGTGGGCCTCGGCGTGGCCCTCCTGCTCGTCGCCGCATCCGTACCGCACATGCTCGACGAGCGGTCCGCCCGGAGCCACGCCCGCTCCGAATCGAAGATCTCGGACTCCCCCGACGCGCAGGCGAAGAAGTCGGACAGCACGGTCCTGCGGATCGACGCGAGCACCGAGTACCGCGACCGCTCCATCACCGGCTACCTGATGCGCGCGGACGGCTCCCACCCGGTCCTCCCCCCGGGCATCGACAGCCTCCCCGCCCCCGGCGAGATGGCGGTCTCCCCCGCCCTCGGCGATCTCCTCGGCTCCCCTGACAACGAACTGCTCAGGGAACGGCTGCCGTACAAGGTGACCGGCACGATCACGGACGCGGGGCTGCGCTCGCCCGGCGAGCTGTGGTTCTACGCGGGCAGCGACACCCTGACCGGAGCGACGGGCGGCCACCGGATCGCCGGATACGGCGAACCCGGCCCGACCGACCCGATGTCACCGATGCTCCTCGTGCTGATCATCATGGTCTGCGTGGTGCTGCTGGCCCCCGTCGCCATCTTCATCGCCACCGCCGTGCGCTTCGGCGGCGACCGCCGCGACCGCCGGCTCGCCGCCCTGCGCCTGGTCGGTACGGACATCCGGATGACCCGTCGGATCGCGGCAGGCGAGGCACTCTTCGGCGCCGTACTCGGTCTCCTCATCGGGCTGGCCCTGTTCCTGGCGGGACGTCAGTTCGCCGGCCACATCGAGGTCTGGGACGCCAGCGCCTTCCCCTCCGACCTGGCCCCGGACGCCCGGCTGTCCGTGCTGATCGCCCTCGCCGTTCCGCTCACCGCGGTGCTCGTCACCCTGGCAGCCATGCGCTCGGTCGTCATCGAGCCGCTCGGCGTCGTACGCGACAGCGGCAGCCGGGGGCGCCGCCTCTGGTGGCGGCTGCTGCTGCCGGTCGCCGGGCTCGCGGTCTTCGGCATCACCGGCAAGTTCGAGTCGTACGGACCCGTCAACCCGTTCCCGATCGCATCGGGCGCGGTACTGGTCCTGGTCGGGCTTGCCCTGCTCCTGCCCTGGCTGGTCGAGGCCTGCGTGAAGCGGCTGCGCGGCGGCCCGGTCCCCTGGCAGCTCGCCACCCGCCGGCTCCAGCTGAGCAGCGGAGCGGCCTCCCGCGCGGTCAGCGGCGTCACCGTCGCCGTGGCCGGTGCGGTGGCGTTGCAGATGCTGTTCGCCGCGATGAACGACGACTTCAACAAGGTCACCGGCCAGGACCCCTCCCGCGCCCAGTTCTACGCCGCCTCCGAGATCGTCCGGGGCGACGCCGCCCTGCACTCGATCGAGGAGTTCCGCGCCACCAAGGGCGTCACCAAGGTCATCGGCACCGTCGAGGCCTACGCGACCAAGCCGGGAAAGTACGCGGCCGACGACATCCAGCCCACCACCTCGCTCAGCGTCGGGGACTGCGCGACCCTGCGCGAGCTCGCCCGGATCACGTCCTGCCGGGACGGCGACACCTTCGTCTCCCACCCCAAGGACAAGGAACAGGCCGGCTGGGTCGACCAGACCGCCCGCAAGGGCAAGGTGGTCGAGTTCGACGCCTACGGCCGGGGCAAACCGCTGCACTGGACGCTGCCGGCCGACTCGCGGACCGTCGCGGCCCGGACCGATCCGTACGGCGAGGAGCGCTCAGGCATCCTGGCCACGCCCGGAGCGGTCGACGTCCGGACCCTGCCGGGAGCCGAGACCATCTCGCAGATCCGCATCGACGAAGACGTCCCGGACGCCGCCGAGTACGTACGCAACACGGCCGCGCGGCTCGACCCCGGCATGCGCATGGTCACGCTGAACTCGGTCGAACGCAACCGGCAGTACGGAAGCGTCCAGACAGGTCTCCAGGTCGGCGCGACCGCCACCCTGCTGCTGATCGCCGCGTCCATGCTGGTCTCCCAGCTGGAGCAGCTGCGCGAGCGCAAGCGGCTGCTGTCCGTCCTGGTCGCCTTCGGCACCCGGCGGGTCACCCTCGGCTGGTCGGTGCTGTGGCAGACCGCGATCCCGGTGGTCATCGGGCTCGCGGTGGCGGTGGCCGGCGGTCTCGCCCTCGGCGCCACCCTGTGCTGGATGGTGGACAAGGAGGTGTCCAGCTGGTCGCTGTTCCTGCCGATGGCAGGCGCGGGCGCGGCCCTCATCCTGCTGGTCACCCTGCTCTCCCTGCCACCGCTGTGGCGCATGATGCGCCCCGACGGGCTGCGCACCGAGTAGGGCCGGCCCCGACGGCCGGCCGGACCTGAACTCAGGACCGGCCGGCCGTCGCCACGCGTACCGGCAGCGTCGTCATCGCCCCGCGCAGCGCCGCCGCGAACTCCTCGAACTCCTCGTGCCTGGCCGCCCCCGTCCGCATCCCCAGCGCCACCCGCCGGGCAGGCGCCGGATCCGCGAAGTACCCGGTGGTCAGCGCCTCGTTGCGGGCGGTCTCGACCGTCACCGCGGTCCGCGGCAGCAGCGTCACCCCGAGCCCGCCGGCCACCAGCTGCACCAGCGTGGAGAGCCCGGCCGCGGTCGTGGTGACCGGTGCGCCCTCGGTACGGCCCGCCTCCCGGCAGATGTCGAGCGCCTGGTCCCGCAGGCAGTGCCCCTCGTCGAGCAGCAGCAGCGGCAGCTCCCGAAGCGCCTCGCGCGGGATGTCGGCGCGGCCGCCCAGCCAGTGGCTGCGCTCCATCACCAGCACGAAGTCCTCCTCGAAGAGCGCCAGCTCGGTCACCCCCGGCATGCCGAGCGGCACCGCGAGCAGCAGCAGATCGAGCCGGCCCGCCGCGAGCCCCTCCAGCAGCGAGGAGGTCTGCTCCTCGTGGACCTGGAGGTCGAGGTCCGGGTAGCGCTCATGGACCAGCCGCAGCACGGTCGGCAGCAGATACGGGGCGATGGTGGGGATCACGCCGAGCCTGAGCACCCCGGTGAAGGGCGCCCGCACCGCCTCGGCCTCCTCCATCAGCTCACCGACGGCCTCCAGCACCGCCCTGGCCCGCACCGCGAGCCGTTCCCCTGCGGGCGAGAGCAGTACCTTGCGCGTCGTACGCTCGATGAGCTGGACACCCAGTGCCTCCTCCAGCGCCGACACGGCCCCGGAGAGCGCGGGCTGACTCATCCCGATAGCTGCCGCCGCGTCCCGGAAGTGCAGTTGTTCCGCCACCGCCGCGAAGGCGCGAAGCTGCGAGAGACTGGGCTGCTTGGGCCGGTTGCCCTGGTTTCCCTGCGCCACTGATAGGCACCTCCGATCATCGCGACCGAGTGTAGCCGTATAGTCGATCAATGGGTTTCGCGATCAGTAATCATCACATTGAACCCATACGGGTAATTTCATGTTTTTTTGTCACTTAGCACCCTGCCCTCGCGCTAGCTTCCCCATCAAGTCAACTTCTGGGGAGGGGCCCGAGATGTTCCCTGTGGGCGCGTACGCACGCACGTCCGAGGACAAGGCTCTCAGCGCGGATGCCGCCGACTGGCGTGAGATCGGCGA
The DNA here is from genome assembly GCF_042882365.1 of Streptomyces sp. NPDC058221. Classification (NCBI taxonomy): domain Bacteria; kingdom Bacillati; phylum Actinomycetota; class Actinomycetes; order Kitasatosporales; family Streptomycetaceae; genus Streptomyces; species Streptomyces sp. NPDC058221. Next base: position 70,606 of record NZ_JBHVWF010000018.1, read on the forward strand.
ACAGGTGGCCGAGCAGTTCAAGGACATGGACGAACTGGCGTCCGAGCTGGGTGTCACCATCACACGTCGTTACAACGACAACGACACTCCGGCCAGTGACCCCCACGTCGTTCGCAAGGGCTTTGAATCAATGTTGGCGGACCTTGAAAACGGCACGGTCCGGGGCATCCTCTTCTACCACTCCGACCGACTGGTCCGGCAGGAATACGATGCGGCCCGGATGAACCGGCTCTTCCAACTGAACCCCAAATACGTGGGCCGTGCGGTTGCGGGTGGCACGGATCTGTCCACGCAGGAAGGCCGGTCGATGCTCGCCCTCCAGGCCACCATGGGCGGCATGGAGGTGTACAACACCAAGCGCCGAGTAGCCCGGAAGAACAAGGGGCTGGCAGGCCACGGCCACATGCACGGAGCCCCGCGGCCTTTTGGCTGGGCCGAAGATCGCAAGACGCTCCATGAAACCGAGGCCGAAGACCTTCGGACGGCGATCCTCGCGATTCCCGGCGGCCTCACCGTCGGCGAAGTTCGCAAGCAGTGGATTGACCTGGGGTACGAGCCCACACGCAACAGGAAGAACGCCGGAACACAGAGCATCCAGCACAGCGCTGTTGAGTCCCGTCTCGTGAGCCCCCGCGTCTGCGGCTACAGGACCTACCTGCCCCAGGCCGAGCGCCGTGGCACCAAGCGGCCATGGATGCCGGACTTCATTGTCTACAAAGACGGCAAGCCGGTAATGGGCGACTGGGAAGCCATCGTTTCCCCCGAAGAGTGGCAAGCCTGCGTCACCACCATCGAGGAGCGAAAGCAGGCCAGGAAGGAAGGCCGGGCGGTACACACCACCTCAGCCAAGTACCTCCTTTCCGGGATCGCCCGGTGCGGAAAGTGCAGCTTCCCTCTGATGTCCAACCAGTACTCGAAGGGGACCACTTCCTACGAGCGCTACGGCTACCGGTACGCCTGCCTCACCACGCTCGGCGGGTGCGGTGGCGTCACTCGAGTCGGCCCTCCGGTTGACGAGTTGGTCGAGGAAGCCTTCCTCCTGGAGGTCCGGCGGAGCCTCGGCACGGGGGGCAAGGACGAGGACTTCGACGACACGAAGTACAACGTCCGGCTCGCCGAGCTTGACCAGGAGATCAGCGAGGTCAACGAGCGCCGCAGGGCAAAGCGGATCAGCATGGGGGCGGCACTGGACATGATCGAGGAGCTTGAGGGTGAGCGTGACGAGCTGAACCGGCAGCGCCGCCAACTGGTCGCCGTGAAGGTGCATCGACAGAACGCCTCCCCCACCCTCCTGGAAGAGTGGGACGGGTACGCGGTCGCACAGAAGAAGACCCGGCTCCGTGAATCGGTCCGCGCCGTGATGGTCCACCCCGCGGGGCGTGGCCGGAAGTTCGACCCCTCGCTGATCGAGGTCGTCTGGATCGACGCCGGGCGGTGAACACCAGGAACCCACGGGAAGACCTCGCACGTCCAGTAGTCCTGCGCCAGGCCGAGCCGGAGACCGCGGCGCAACCGTCGGACAGCCAAGCGGGGCGACACAGGCCGCCCCGCGGACACAGTCGGTCAGCCTGCCCATCCAGACAGCGACAGGCGCTACCGAGCGACGACTCCACGTGGCGCCTTCGGTAAGGGGCCTCGGAGCCGGCCACCCACCGAGCGTCCGACGCCTAGCACTGATCACCCCTCTCGATCAATCCCTACGACGTGGCCGATTTCCGTGATCAATGGGACATGTGCGACTCTGCTCACGTCCAGCCCCAAGCAACACAAGCAACACAGGAGTGCCCCGAACCATGCTGACTGTCGGTGACCAGTTCCCCCAGTTCGAACTGACTGCTTGCGTTTCCCTTGAGAAGGGCAAGGAGTTCGAGACCATCACCCACAAGACGTATGAGGGCTGGAAGGTGATCTTCGCGTGGCCGAAGGACTTCACCTTCGTGTGCCCCACCGAGATCGCCGCCTTCGGCAAGCTGAACGAGGAGTTCGCCGACCGCGACGCCCAGGTTCTCGGCTTCTCCGGTGACTCCGAGTTCGTGCACCACGCCTGGCGCAAGGACCACCCGGACCTGACCGACCTGCCGTTCCCGATGCTGGCCGACTCGAAGCACGAGCTCATGCGGGACCTCGGCATCGAGGGTGAGGACGGTTTCGCGCAGCGCGCCGTCTTCATCGTCGACCAGAACAACGAGATCCAGTTCACGATGGTGACCGCCGGTTCCGTGGGCCGTAACCCCAAGGAGGTCCTGCGGGTCCTCGACGCCCTGCAGACCGACGAGCTGTGCCCGTGCAACTGGACCAAGGGCGAGAACACCCTCGACCCGGTCGCGCTCCTCTCGGGCGAGTGAGCTGACCGACATGGCACTCGACGAACTGAAAGCCGCCGTTCCGGACTTCGCCAAGGACCTGAAGCTGAACCTCGGTTCGGTCATCGGGAACAGCGAACTGCCGCAGCAGCAGCTCTGGGGCACCGTCCTCGCCTGCGCGATCGCCTCGCGCTCGCCGAAGGTGCTCCGCGAGCTGGAGCCGGAGGCGAAGGCCAACCTCTCCGCGGAGGCGTACACCGCCGCGAAGTCGGCCGCCGCCATCATGGCGATGAACAACGTCTTCTACCGGACCCGGCACCTCCTGTCGGACCCCGAGTACGGGAACCTCCGCGCGGGCCTGCGGATGAACGTGATCGGCAAGCCCGGCGTGGAGAAGGTCGACTTCGAGCTGTGGTCGCTCGCCGTCTCCGCGATCAACGGCTGCGGCCAGTGCCTGGACTCCCACGAGCAGGTGCTGCGCAAGGCCGGCGTGGACCGTGAGACCATTCAGGAAGCCGTCAAGATTGCCTCGGTGATCCAGGCGGTCGGCGTGACCCTCGAAGCCGAGGCCGTCCTCGCCGAGTAGCACCCGCAGTACCCATGTACGAGAAGGGCCCCGAGGACGACCGACCGTCCCCGGGGCCCTTCTTATGTGTCCGCTCCCATGTGTCCGCTCGGACCGTGGCTCCGCTCAGGCTTGCTTCGGCGCGTCCGCCACCGGCTCCTCGTCGCTGCCGTCGTCGCTCTCCTCCGGCGGCGATCCGGGCGCCGGGGTCGGTGCGGCGTCCAGCGAGGTCGCACCGTGCGGAGGCGGCGAGTGGCGCCGGGACTCCTCCTGCCCGTACTGGCGCAGATAGCCGACCACCGTATTGGTCACGGCGACCAGCGGCACCGCGACGACCGCACCCCCGATGCCCGCGATCATGCCGCCGGCGGCGACCGACAGGACGACGGCCAGCGGGTGCACACGCACCGCGCGGCCCAGGATGAACGGCTGCAGGATGTGGCCCTCGATCTGCTGCACCGCCAGGACCACCACCAGCACCATCAGCGCCGTGAACACGCCCTCGGTGACGAGCGCGACCACCACGGCCAGCGCCCCGGAGACCACCGCTCCGACGAGCGGGATGAAGGCGAAGAGGAAGATGAAGACGGCCAGCGGCACGGCCATCGGCACATTGAGGAAGTAGATCCCCAGGCCGATGAAGATCGCGTCGATCAGCGCGACTATGACGGTGCCCCGCACATAGGCGGTCAGCGTGCGCCAGGCGCGCGGTCCGGCGCCGGCGACGCCCGGGCGCGCCTGGGCGGGCACGAGCTTGAGCACCCAGTGCCAGATGCGTTTGCCGTCGTACAGCAGGAAGAGCGTGGAGAACATCGCCAGCAGCATCCCGGTGAGGAACTCCACCATCACGGTGACGCCCTGGAGTCCGGCCGAGGTGATCGCCTCGGTGTTGGTGCCGACGGTGTCGCTCAGGTTCTTCGCGACATCGTTGATCTGTTTGTCGGTGACGTGGAACGGGCTGTCCAGCAGCCAGTTCTTCAGGTCCTCGATACCCGTGCGCACCTTGTCGGACAGGGTGTCGAGGTTGTCCATCACCTGCCAGACGACGAACCAGCCGACCAGGCCCATGATGACGAAGCCCAGGATCGCGGTCACGGCGGTGGCCAGCCCGCGCGGCAGGCCGTACCGCCTCAGCCGGGCGACGGTCGGCTGGAGCATCGCGGTGACGAGCAGGGCCGCGACGAAGGCCAGCACCACCAGTTGCACCGCGCTGATGACCCGCATCAGCACCCAGAGGGTGCCCGCGAGCACGAGGAGCCGCCAGCCGGCCTCGGCTGCGACCCGCATCCCCCAGGGGATCGCTGCGACCGGATCAGGACGTGCGGCGACCGAGGGCGCGTACGAGGGCGGCGGCGGTACGTGGTCGACCTCGGCGTCGCCCTTCGCGGACCCGCTTCCCGGTGCCGTACCGGACGCCGACGTCGTCCCCTCGTGCGCGGCCTTGTCGTCCTCCGCCGCCGCGTCGACGCGGCGTTGCTCCAGGCGCTCACCCGCCCTGGTCAGTTCAGCACCCAGTTGCCCGAGCCATCCCGGAAGTTTTGACATAACGCTTCCTCTACCCCCGTCCACTCTCCCCACCGCTCCCCCCGGGAACGGTCCCGCATGACCGTACACGCGCGAAGCCCCCCACCGTAGGACGGTGAGGGGCTTCGCGAGGTTGAGACCGAAGCCTCGGCGGCTTCTAGTACCAGTTGTTGGCCTGCCAGAAGGACCAGGCACCGCACGGGCTGCCGTAGCGGCTGTCCATGTAGTTGAGGCCCCACTTGATCTGGGTGGCCGGGTTGGTCTGCCAGTCGGCGCCGGCGGACGCCATCTTCGAGCCGGGCAGCGCCTGGACGAGACCGTAGGCACCGGAAGAGGCGTTGCTCGCCCGGTAGTTCCAGCTCGACTCGTGGTTCACGATGTTGCTGAAGCACTGGAACTGGTCGCCAGGAATCATCTGACGGGCCATCGCCTGGACCTCGGCCACGCTGTACGAGCCCTGGGTGGCGAACGCGGATGCGCTGCGGACCTCGGACCGGCTGGCGCGCTCGGCGGCGTCCTTCTTCTCCTGCCGCTCCTTCGCCAGCTTGTCCTCGGCCGCCTGCTTCTTGGACTTGGCGTCCTTGGCGGCCTGGATACGGGCCGACTCCTCGGCGGACTTCTTCGCCGTCGCGTCGGCTGCGGACGCCTGGGCGTCGGCCTGCTGCGTCAGCGAAGCGGTCTGCACCTGGGCCTGCTGGCCCGCGGGGATGTCGGCGAGCAGCGTGGTGTCGGCTGCGGTGGCCTCGAAGTTGTTGTCGTCGACAGCGGGGGTGCTGCCCGATGCAACGCCTACGACGGCGCCTACGGTGGTCACAGCCGTGGCAGATGCCACAGCGAACCCCCGGACCGAGATCCGGCTCACACGGTGTCCTTCCAGCATCGCCCGCTTAGGTGACCTCGCGGGCGCAATCGTGCCCCTGAACACTGGCCTCCCTACTGCTTGGGTCACGGGAGGCACGGGCCCGATGGGCGACTCCCCGGAGGGAGCGCCGCGTGGTGCTCGCGGGCGGCATACGGACGGCGGTTGTTGAGTTGTGTGGTGCGGTGCACCTCTGGAGGTGCGGGTGTGCCGTATGCGGGGCCTGACGGAAGCAAGACTCTGCCGGACCGGGACGCCGCGAAGCAATTCTCTGTTGCGTGTGAAAGCTCACACCCCGTTTGGAGCAAGCCAATTGCGGAAATGGCACCGCAACACGATGCCGCCCGGCTAAGCTCCTTGGCTCGCCGGGCGGCATCAACTGTCCCAAGCCGTATCAGATCTGGCCTTCCTCCAGCATTTCGGTCACCAGTGCGGCGATGGGGGAACGCTCGGACCGGGTGAGCGTGACGTGGGCGAAGAGCGGGTGACCCTTCAGCTTCTCGACGACGGCGACCACTCCGTCGTACCGGCCGACCCGGAGGTTGTCCCGCTGGGCCACGTCATGCGTGAGCACCACCCGGGAATTCGCCCCGATCCGGGACAACACGGTCAGCAGCACGTTCCGTTCGAGCGACTGGGCCTCGTCGACGATCACGAAGGCGTCGTGGAGCGACCTGCCCCTGATGTGGGTGAGCGGCAGCACCTCCAGCATGCCGCGCCCCAGGACCTCCTCGATGACCTCGCGCCCGGCGACCGCCGAGAGCGTGTCGAAGACCGCCTGCGCCCAGGGGCCCATCTTCTCGGCCTCGGAGCCGGGCAGATAGCCGAGGTCCTGTCCGCCGACCGCGTACAGCGGACGGAAGACCATCACCTTCTTGTGCTGCCCGCGCTCCAGCACGGCCTCCAGACCGGCGCAGAGCGCCAGCGCCGATTTGCCGGTGCCGGCCCGGCCGCCGAGCGAGACGATGCCGACGTCCTGGTCCAGGAGCAGATCCAGGGCGATGCGCTGCTCGGCGCTGCGGCCGTGGATGCCGAAGGCCTCCCGGTCGCCGCGGACGAGCCGGACATTGCCCTCGGCCGTCACCCGCCCGAGCGCCTTGCCGCGCTCGGACTGGAGGACCAGACCGGTGTGCACGGGCAGATCGGCGGCCTCCGGGACGTACAGCGTCTCCTCCCCGAAGAGAAGGTCGACCTGTTCCGCGGAGAGGGCGAGTTCGCCCATCCCCGTCCAGCCCGAGTCGGTGATGGCGAGTTCGGCGCGGTACTCCTCGGCGAGGAGGCCGACCGACGACGCCTTGATACGGAGCGGCAGGTCCTTGGAGACGACCGTGACGTCGTACCCCTCGGCCTGGAGATTGCGCGCGACCGCGAGAATCCGTGAGTCGTTGTCCCCCAACCGGTAGCCGGCGGGCAGTACGCCGGGATCGGAATGGTTGAGTTCGACGCGCAGTGTCCCGCCCAGATCCCCGAGCGGGATCGGGGCATCCAGCCGGCCGTACCGGACCCGGAAGTCGTCCAGCAGGCGCAGGGCCTGCCGGGCGAAGTACCCGAGCTCCGGGTGGTGCCGTTTGGCCTCCAGTTCCGTGACCACGACGACCGGGAGGACGACTTCGTGCTCGTCGAACCGGGACATGGCATTCGGATCGGCCAGCAGGACGCTGGTGTCGAGAACATAGGTGCGCCTGTCGGGCATGCGGCGCTTTGTGCTGGTCACCACGGAAGGACGTACCCCCTCGGACGAGGTTGGGGTGCGACGACGTCGCGGAGCATCCCAAAGGGAGAGGACGGACCGGGCTTCGGCCACCTTGCACGGGCCGAGCGCCGGCCCTCGACGTCAGCCGCACTGTATGTACGGTCCTTCGTGTGCAAAGGGCCTCCCGGGCGAGCGGACTCCATGCCGCTCACTTGGTGACGACGTCCGCCTGGTTTCTGACCGGACGTCGACCTGTCAGGGGTATTCCCTCGAACACGCGAAGCCATGCCGCCCGGGACGGGCGGGGTGCGCGGGAACCGGTGGCCCGGGCCCCCGGGGCGCGGAAACACCACCCGAACGGCTCTGTACTCCGCCGCCGGGCCGGTCGGACCCGTCCGGGGTTCCGGTGCGCCGAAGGCGCCTGTGGTATCAGCCGCCGTAGCGGCGGTGGCGGGCCGCGTAGTCGCGCAGGGCCCGCAGGAAGTCGACCCGGCGGAAGGCCGGCCAGAAGACCTCGCAGAAGTAGTACTCCGAGTGCGCGCTCTGCCAGAGCATGAAGCCCGAGAGGCGCTGCTCCCCGCTGGTGCGGATCACCAGGTCGGGGTCCGGCTGGCCCCGGGTGTAGAGGTGCTCGGAGATCAGGTCGGTGGAGACGATCTCCGCCAGGTCCTCGAAGGACGTGCCCTTCGCGGAGTGGTCGAGCAGCAGGGAACGCACCGCGTCGGCGATCTCCTGGCGGCCGCCGTAGCCGACGGCGACGTTGACCAGTATCCCGTCGACCCCGACCGTGGCCTGCTCGGCCTCCTTGAGGACCGTCTGGGTGTGCGCGGGCAGCAGGTCGAGCGTGCCGACGTGGTGGACCCGCCAGCGGCCGTCCGCGACGAGGTCGCGCACGGTGTTCTCGATGATGCCGAGGAGCGGGATGAGCTCCGATTCGGGCCGGTCGAAGTTGTCCGTGGACAGCATCCAGAGGGTGACGACCTCGACATCGGTCTCACTGCACCAGCCGAGGAGCTCCTTGATCTTGTCCGCACCGGCCTGGTGCCCCTCCGCGGCGGTGCCGCCGGACGCCTTCGCCCAGCGCCGGTTGCCGTCGAGGATGACACCGATGTGCTTGGGCACCTGGGCGTGATCGAGGCGGGCCTCCACCCGGCGGGCGTAGAGCCCGTACACCAGGTCGCGCAAGTTCACTGAGTCCACCTCTCGGTTCCGTGCGGGCCCGCCCGCCGCCTCGCCCGGGGCTGTCCCCCTGGGGATCGTCGCACCGGTAGGGGGCCGATCGCCCCGCCGTGCCGTGGCAGTCCCGAAGCCGCCACATTACTGCGCAGGCGCCGCACCGGCCCAACCCGGCCTGTCACAAGTCCGTGATAAAGAGGGAAACGTGACTGATTCCTCTTCCTATTACCGGGCCGCCGGCACGCGCTATGACTCCATGGAGTACCGGCGCACCGGCCGCAGCGGCCTCAAGCTCCCGGCCGTCTCGCTCGGCCTCTGGCACAACTTCGGCGACGACCGCTCGCTCGACTCGCAGCGCGCCATTCTGCGCCGCGCCTTCGATCTCGGTGTGACCCATTTCGACCTGGCCAACAACTACGGCCCGCCGCCCGGCTCCGCCGAGCTCAACTTCGGGAAGCTCTTCCGGCAGGACTTCGCTCCCTACCGGGACGAGCTGGTGATCTCCACCAAGGCCGGGTACGACATGCACCCCGGGCCCTACGGCGAGTGGGGTTCCCGCAAGTACCTGCTGTCCTCGCTCGACGCCTCGCTGAAGCGGATGGGCCTCGATTACGTCGACATCTTCTACTCGCACCGCTTCGACCCGGACACCCCGCTGGAGGAGACGATGGGGGCCCTGGCCTCCGCCGTGCGGCAGGGCAAGGCGCTGTACGTCGGAGTGTCCTCGTACACCTCTGCGCAGACCGCCGAGGCGGCCCGGCTGCTCAAGGAGATGGGCGTACCTGCCCTGATCCACCAGCCGTCCTACTCGATGATCAACCGGTGGACCGAGGACGACGGGCTGCTGGACACGCTGGAGGCGGCCGGTATGGGCTGCATCTCCTTCGTGCCGCTCGCCCAGGGACTGCTGACCAACAAGTACCTGAAGGGCATTCCGGAGGGTTCGCGCGCCACGCAGGGCAAGTCCCTCAACCCGGACCTGCTCTCCGACGAGGTGGTCCGCCGGCTGAACGGGCTGAACGACATCGCGAAGGGGCGCGGCCAGTCGCTGGCCCAGCTGGCACTCAACTGGGTGCTGCGCGACAGCCGTATGACATCGGCCCTGATCGGCGCGTCCAGTGTGAAGCAGCTGGAGGAGAACGTCGCGGCGCTGACCGCTCCGGCGCTGGCCGCAGGGGAGTTGAAGGAGATCGACACCTTCGCCGTGGACACCGCGGGCACCAATATCTGGGTCGGACGGGCCTGAGAGGCACTCACGTCGGCGGATGCCCGGCCCCGTTGGCGTCGGGGCACAAAAAAACGGGCCGGTCCGTGGGGGGGGGTACGGACCGGCCCGAGGGGGGGTTTCCACCATAACCCTTCGTAAGTGATGCTGCGTGCATCGCCGCCGAATAATTACTCTCCGGATGTGCGGGACTCCGTTGTGGGCATGGAATTCGGGGCTTCGGAGCGGCTGGACCTGCGCGGACGCCCGGGGGCGCCGCCTTGACGCGGGCCCCGCCCACAGGACATGCACAGGATGTGCACATTCCGGTTGTCAGTGGCCGCCGACGGGTTTCACACAGCCGGTTCCTTCCATGTACCGGCCGTGTGCCTCGGCGGTGACGAGCCCGTCGCCCGAGCCGCTCAGCGAGCCGTCCACACAGATCCTGCCGAGTCCGAGGACGAATGTGCTGCCGTGCGGCCCGAGGGTGCCGGTGGAGATGATCGCGCCGGGGGCGTACCCCAGTCCGGTGAGCGCCTTGCGCAGCTGCTTCTCGCCCGGCCCGCGCTCCTGGGCGAGCCCGGCCAGTCCCGCCCGTACCTTCGCCGCCTCGGCCTCGCCCTTGGCCCGGTCCGCCGCCGACAGGTCGAGGGTGGACTGGAAGGCGTGGTTCTCGGCATAGTGCGGATTCGCGTCGCCGGGGCCCTCCTCGCCGTACGGCGTGGGTCCCGCCGGTGAGGGCGGCACTGTTCCCGGGCCGCTCGCGGCGGCGGATCCGGTGTCCTGGGCGTGCTCGGTCCCGCAGCCCGCAAGGGCCGGGAACAGGACGATGAGGGCGGCACCGGCGAGGACCGATGCCCTGTGTCTCGCAGAGGTCATGGGCCGAGTATGGGACAGCGCCCGGCTGACCGCCCCACGGTTCCAGGATCATCCCGACGGAGCGAACAGAGCCTGCCACGCCGGGAAGTGACCGCCTGTATGTACGGGCGGGGCGCCGTCCGCCGTCAGGTCGTCGAAGCCGCGCCCCGGTGGCCCCTGGTGAATCTGACGCCCACGGTGTCACCGCCGGTGACCACGAAACGGCCGCCCTCGCAGCGGATGACGGCCTCGTGCACCTCGCCCCGCTCGTCCCGGCGCTCCTCGGTGCTCAGCACCGTCCAGCCGCCGCCCGGTGGCTGCGGAAGGTTCGCCATCGTGGCGAACTCCCACTGTGCGGCCGGTACGCACCAGCCGGGAAGGTGGGGCCAGGTACCGGCGCCGACGTGCAGGGTGCCGTCCGAGGCACAGGTCAGAATCACCGACTGGCTGTCGGACAGCAGGAATTCGACCGCCTCCGGCTCACCCATCCGCCCCTCCGGGCGGTAGAAGACGCCGAGGACCCCGACGATCCTTGCGCCTCTGAGCCATTCGGAGTTGCCCTGCCGCGGGCTGCGCGTGGCTTCCTCGTCGCCGCCGACCCTCATGGCCTGCTCCTTCCCCGTGCACTCAGCGACCAGAGTGCCATCCTTCCGGCGCGGGGAGGGCATAGGGACTCAGGCCGGGCGCCCCGGTTTACGGGCCTCGACCAGAAAGCGGGTGGTGTGGGCGACGAACGGCCCCTCGGTCTCCAGCCGGTGGTGCAGCGCGGCGAGTTGCGGCCGGTACTGCTCCACGGTGAAGCCGGGCACCATCCAGATCACCTTCCGCAGGAAGTACACGACGGCGCCGATGTCGAAGAACTCGGTGCGCAGCCGCTCCAGCCGCAGGTCGACGACTTCGAGGCCGGCCGCCTCGGCCGCGGTGCGCGCCTGCTCCGGGTCGCGCCCGTTCCGTACCTCCGGCGGCTGCGGGCCGAGGAAGTACTCGACGAGTTCGAAGACGCTGGCCGGGCCGACCTGCTGGGAGAAGTACGTGCCGCCGGGGGTCAGGACCCGGGCGATCTCGTCCCACCATGTGGTCACCGGATGCCTGCTGACGACGAGGTCGAAGGCTTCGTCGCCGAACGGCAGCGGCGGCTCGTCCGCATCCGCGACCACCGCCGCGCCGAGCGGGTGCAGCAGGGTGGTCGCACGGGCGACGTTGGGCGGCCAGGACTCCGTGGCGACGGTCAGCGGCGGCAGCTTCGGCGCGGAGGCGAGGACCTCGCCACCGCCGGTCTGGATGTCGAGCGCGGCGCTCGCCCTGCCGAGGCGCTCCCCCATGGCGTGGGCGTACCCCCAGGAGGGCCGTTCCTCGGTGGCCCTGCCGTCGAGCCAGGAGAAGTCCCAGCCGGCTACGGAGACGGTGTCCGCCTCGGCGACCAGGGCGTCGAACCGGGCGCGCTCGGCCGCCTGTGCCGCCTGCTTGTCTTCGGGTGTTCCGGGCATGCGGAGATGATCTCAGCCGGTCCCCGCCGCGCGCGACCGTAATAAGGGGCCGGGGGCGGCCTCAGGCGGCCAGGCCGCCGAAGAGGATCCCCAGCAGGGCACCGGCGATCATGAACGGTCCGAACGGGATGCCCGTCTTGCGCCCGGCGCGCCGCAGGATCATCAGCCCGAGCCCGTACGCCGCACCGAACAGGAACCCGGCGAAGCCCCCGGCGAACACGACGGCCCAGCCGTACCAGCCCAGCGCCACACCCAGCGAGAGCGCGAGCTTGACGTCGCCGAAGCCCATTCCGTTCGGGTTGATGAGGAAGAGCAGGAAGTAGAAGGCGCCGAGAGCGAGTCCGCCGAGCAGGGCCGACAGCCAGGAGCCGCCATGCTCCGGCAGCAGTACGGCGATGCCCAGGAGGACGGTGACGACTCCGGCGGCCGGCAGCGTCAGCTCGTCCGGAAGCCGGTGGACACGGCGGTCGATGGCCGCGAGAAGTACGGCGACGGGGGCGAGCAGCAGCCATACGGCGAGCTCGGGGCGGGCCCCGGTGGCCGCGGCGAGTGCGGCGCAGCCGAGGGTGGTGACGACGGGGACGAGCAGGGACGGTGCGTAGCGCGGACCGGCCGCGCGGGGTGCCGCACCGGCTCCGTCCGCATCCGGGGCCGCGTCCGTACCGGTCGTGGCGGTGCCCGTATCCGTACCGGTCGTGGCGGCGCTCGCATCGGCGGTGCGCGTGCCCGCGTTCGGGTCGGGCCGGTCCGGGCCGGCTCCGGCAGCCGTGCGTGCGGCGACGGCCCCCACCTCCGCGCAGGTCCTGCAGCGGGTGGAGCCCAGCCAGCCGCGGCCCGGCCCGGTGAGGGCGTGACCGGCGGGGCAGGCGTCCCGCCATGCGTCCTCGGGTTCGACGGAGAACCGGTAGGCGGCGCGCGGAACCAGCAGTCCGGCCGCGGCACCCCAGAGGGCGGCGACCCCTATCAGCATGGCGTACACGTCACCGACCTTAGGCGCCCGGCACACAGGGGGCATGGGCCCAGGGGCCCACTCCGGGCAGATACGGACCCAGAGGTCGTCACGTGGCGCTACCGTCATGGCCATGGCTCGATGGCGCAATGGCACAGGAACGCTCACGATCACGGACCGAGAGGGGGGACAGGAGACGGAGGTACCGCTGCGGATAGCCGCCTCGTACCGTCACCGGAGCCGTGGACTGCTCGGGCAGGACGGCATCGACGGAGCGCTGCTGATCACGCCGTGCGGGAGTGTGCACTCCTTCCGCATGCGGTTCACGATCGATGTGGCCTATCTCGACCGCAAGTTCAACGTTGTGGCGGTGCACACGATGAAGCCGGGACGGCTCGGTCTTCCCCGGCTCCGTGCCCGGCACGTGATCGAGTCGGAGGCCGGCGCGATGGCGAAGTGGGGGCTGCGGCCGGGCGCGAAGGTGGGGATCGCACAGAGCGACGGCCCCGCCGGCTGAACGTCGGCCGCCCTGCGCGGAGATGGGGCCCAGGGCCCAAGACACCGGGGGTTCCCGGCCCCTAGTGTCGAAACATGTCACGGGTGGGGGAAGTGCGTCGTCGTATTCGTCGGTGGTCTCGGGGGTCCGTGCCGCGCACGGATGTGAGGTTGCTGGGTTTGCGGGGCCGTGGCCGCAGGCGTGGTCCGGGTGGTCGGCGTGATCGTGGTCAGGGTGCGCTGGAGTATCTGGG